>BJHC01000151.1 GCA_014191535.1 Cyanobium sp.
GATCCCAGGCCTGAACCTGGCGATCCTGCTCTATGCGCTGGTGTCGTTTCTGATCACCCAACCGCTCCTGCGGCGGCGATCAACCCTGTCTTGATCAAACCCATCTCGATCAATCTGGCCGCGATCCAACACTGGATGGGCGGCGAAGGGTCACGCGCGTAACGGATTCCCCTGACTTCTCTGTGCGTCCAACCGGCATGCATACGTTGAAACCACGTGTGCCCCGTTCGCGGGTTGGTGATCAGCATGTCGGAACTGAAGTGTCCGTTTAGCGGTCACGTGGGGGCTGTGACCCCCGCCGGCGGCACCACCAACCAGCAGTGGTGGCCCGATCAAATCAACGTTGGCCTGCTGCACCAACACCACCCCGCCTCCAACCCGCTGGGACCAGGCTTTGACTACGCCGCAGCCTTTGCCCAGCTCGACTACCCAGCCCTGAAGGCCGATTTACAGGCCCTGATGACCGACTCCCAGGACTGGTGGCCGGCGGACTGGGGCCACTACGGGGCCCTGTTCATTCGCCTCGCCTGGCACAGCGCCGGCACCTACCGCCTGGCCGATGGACGCGGTGGCTCCGGCCATGGCAACCAACGCTTTGCCCCCCTGAACAGCTGGCCCGACAACACCAACCTCGACAAGGCGCGGCGGTTGCTCTGGCCCCTCAAGCAGCGCTACGGCAATGCCATCTCCTGGGCCGATCTGATCGTGATGGCCGGCACCGTGGCGTTGGAGTCGATGGGCTTCCGCACCTTCGGCTTCGCGGGCGGGCGCACCGACATCTGGCAACCGGAAGAGGATGTGTTCTGGGGTCGGGAGACCACCTGGCTCAGCGATGCACGCCACGGCGCCGATGGCTCCCTCGACCAACCGCTGGCGGCGGTGGAGATGGGGCTGATTTACGTGAATCCCGAAGGCCCCCACGGCCATCCCGATCCGGTGGCCTCCGGCCGCGAGGTGCGCGACACCTTCGCCCGCATGGGCATGACCGTGGAGGAAACCGTGGCCCTGGTGGCCGGGGGTCACACCTTCGGCAAGTGCCACGGTGCCGCGCCCGCCAGCAACCTGGGGGCCGAACCGGAGGGGGCACCGCTGGAGGCCCAAGGCCTCGGCTGGCTCAACCGCTACAGCAGCGGCAAGGCCGAAAACACCATCACCAGCGGCATCGAAGGGGCCTGGAAACCCAACCCCACCCGGTGGGACCAGGGCTATTTCGAGATGATGTTCACCTACGAGTGGGAGCTCACCAAGAGCCCAGCCGGCGCCTGGCAGTGGGTGGCCAAGGATGTGAAACCGGAGCATCTGATTCCCGACGCCCACGTGCCGGGATTGCGCTCGGCGCCGATCATGACCACCGCCGATCTGTCGCTACGCCATGACCCGATCATGGAGCCGATCGCCCGGCGCTTCCACCAGGATCAGCAGGCCTTCGCCGACACCTTCGCCCGCGCCTGGTTCAAGCTCACCCACCGCGATCTCGGCCCCCGCGCCCTCTACCTGGGCCCGGACGTCCCCGCTGAAGAGCTGATCTGGCAGGATCCGCTGCCGCCGGTCGACCATCCCCTGGTGGATGGCTCCGATCTGGAGGCGTTGCAGCAGCAGATCCTGGCCACGGGCCTCACGGTGCCGGAGCTGGTGGCCACAGCCTGGGCCTCCGCCTCCAGCTTCCGCGGCTCCGACAAGCGCGGCGGCGCCAACGGCGCCCGCCTTCGCCTGCAACCCCAACGCAGCTGGGAGGTCAACGACCCCGAGCAGCTGTCGCGCGTGCTGACGCAGCTGGAGGCGGTGCAAGCCAGCTTCAACGGCAGCCGCAGCGACGGCAAACGCATCTCCCTGGCGGACCTGATCGTGCTGGCCGGTGGAACGGCCGTGGAGCAGGCGGCGGCCGCGGCGGGCCACAGCGTGCGCGTGCCCTTCCGCCCCGGGCGCACCGATGCCTCTGCTGAACAAACCGACAGTGCCGGCTTCAACGTGCTCAAACCCCTGGCGGATGGGTTCCGCAACTGGCAGCGCGCCGATCTGCCGATCCGCGCCGAGGAGCTGTTGCTGGATCGTGCCCAGCAGCTGCAGCTCAGCGCCCCCGAGCTCACCGTGCTGGTGGGGGGCCTACGGGTGCTGGGGGCCAACAGTGGTGGCAGCCGCCATGGCGTGTTCACCGAGCGGGTGGGCGTGTTGAGCACCGATTTCTTCGCGAACCTGCTCGACATGGGCACGGTGTGGGGCCCCGGCACCGGCACCAACCCCTACGAGGGCCGCAACCGCAGCGACGGCAGCCTGCGCTGGACGGCCACCCGCGCCGACCTGGTGTTCGGCTCCAACAGCCAGCTGCGGGCCATCGCCGAGATCTACGCCCAGGCCGATGGGGCGGAGCGCTTCATCCACGACTTTGTGGCGGCCTGGGTGAAGGTGATGGAGCTCGATCGCTTCGATCTACACCGCCACGCCCGCTAAACCAACGCGCCTGCTGAACCGGCGCCGCAGCGATTAGCGCCCCGAGCCAGCGACCTGGGGACTCAAAAAAATGGGTCGTCTGAGATTCGAACTCAGGACCAATCGGTTAAAAGCCGAGTGCTCTACCGCTGAGCTAACGACCCGCCTGGCACCGGGCCTGGGGCCTGGCTCAGGTGGTGGCCCTTGCGGGCACCGGTTGAACGTATCACCCGAGGGTGCCGGCCACCAACAGACCGGCCAGCAGGTCATGGGCGAGCCGTTGGCGCCCCAGATGCGGGCCGGAGAATGGCCAGGAGAACCTCCGTCGGCCGTCACCATGTCCGCCCGCCCCTGGCCCGAACCCAGCGTGCACCCGGATGCCTGGGTGGCGGAGAGCGCCGTGCTGATCGGCGATGTGCGCCTCGCCGCCGGCGCCAGCCTCTGGCCCACCGCCGTGGCCCGCGGTGATGTGTGCGCCATCGTGATCGGCGAAGGCAGCAACGTGCAGGACGGTGCCGTGTTGCATGGCGACCCGGGCCAGCCGGTGACCATCGGTGCCGACGTCACCATCGGCCACCGGGCCGTGGTGCACGGCGCCACCCTGGAGGACGGCTGCCTGATCGGCATCGGCGCCGTGGTGCTCAATGGGGTCACCGTGGGCAGCGGCGCCCTGGTGGCGGCCGGGGCGGTGGTCACCAAGGATGTGCCGCCGCGGGCCCTGGTGATGGGGGCCCCGGCGCAGCCCAAGCGCGAACTGAGCGAGGAACAGGCCGCTGAGCAGCGCCAACACGCCCGCCGCTACCGCCAACTGGCCATGGCCCATGCCGGCCGCTCCAGCGATCCGGGCTTTCAGCCGGCCTGAGCCCTCCGGGCGCAGCCCTCCCATCGGAGCGCGCAAATACTGCGAAATCGATCAACTGGCCGGCCCCCAGGCCGCCAACGGCGATTCATCCGTAAGATCGACGCACCATTTCAACCTGCCCAGCCATGGACGCGCGGCTTCTGCTTGTTGTGACTCCGATCCTTCTGGCCGCTGGCTGGGCCGTGTTCAACATCGGCCGCGCCGCCGTGGGCCAGCTGCAGCTGATGCTCAAGCGGGCCAACGGCTGATCAACTCGGGCTTCCGCCCAACCCAAGGCCTCCGCTGCGGCGGGGGCTTTGTTGTAGGCGCCCCTCGGCAGCGAGCGCTAGGCAACCAGCGCCCTCCCGGCCGGCCAGTGCCGCGGCCCGTAGCCTGAGCCCATCAAGCAACGCAAGGGCGGGGCGGCGGAGTGGCGGCAGAGCAAGCGGCGGTGGTGGTGATCGGCGCCGGCCTGGCGGGCACCGAAGCCGCCTGGCAGATCGCCAGCGCCGGAGTGCCCGTGCGGCTGCTGGAGATGCGGCCCGTGCGCCAGTCGCCGGCCCACCACAGCAGTGAATTCGCCGAGCTGGTGTGCAGCAACAGCTTCGGGGCCCTCAGCAGCGACCGGGCCGCTGGCCTGCTGCAGGAGGAGCTGCGGCGCTTGGGGTCGCTGGTGATCCGCACCGCTGATCAGCACGCGGTGCCCGCCGGCGGGGCCCTGGCGGTGGACCGGGGCCGCTACAGCGCTGCCCTCACCGCCGCCCTGGAGCAGCACCCGCTGGTGACGGTGGAGCGCCGCGAAGCCACGGAACTGCCGCCCCCCGATCAGCTGTGTGTGCTGGCCACCGGCCCCCTCACCAGCGAGCCGCTGGCGGAGGATCTGCGCGCCTTCACCGGCCGCGCCGACTGCCACTTCTTCGATGCCGCCAGCCCGATCGTGGATGGCGAGAGCATTG
>BJHC01000152.1 GCA_014191535.1 Cyanobium sp.
CGCCGCCAACAGCGCCACCGGCAGGCCGAAATGCTCCACCAGGCGTGCGGCCACGATGCCGATCACGCCGTGGTGCCAGTGCCCCTGCGCCAGCAGCAGAAACGGGCTGCGCTGTTGGCCGTCGGCATCCACCAGGGCCCGCGCCTCCGCTTCGATCGCATCACAGAGCTCCCGCCGCTGGCGGTTGAGCTGTTCACAGGCGTGGGCAAGCTCCAGCGCCCGCTGCGGATCCTCCGTGGTGAGCAGTTCCACCACCACCTGGGGATCCCCGAGGCGACCCACCGCATTGATGCGCGGTGCGATCTGGAACCCCACGGTGCCGGCATCCAGGGGTGCCTCATCCAGCCCCGCCAGTTGTTGCAGCGCTTGCAGTCCGAGCAACGGGCTGGTTTTGAGCTGCGGCAGGCCATCCAGCAGCCAGCGCCGGTTCACCCCCTGCAGGGGCGCCATGTCGGCGATGGTGCCGATGCAGAACAGGTCCAGCGCCATGGCCAGGGCGCGTTTGGAGCGTTGTTTCTGGGCCAGGGCCCTGGCCAGCACGTAGGCCAGCCCCACGCCAGCCAGGCCGCGGTAGGGCGACCCCTCGGGGGTGGTGGCGGGATGCAGCAGCGCCAACAGCGGCGGCAGTTGGGCCGGCAGCGTGTGGTGGTCGGTGACGATCACCTCCACCCCCAGCTCCTGGGCCCGCTCCAGGGCTTCCTGGGCCGCGATGCCGTTGTCCACGGTCACCAGGAGTGCGATGCCCTCGCCCGCCAGGCGCTCCACCATGCCGGGGTTGAGGCCATAGCCGTCATCGAGCCGGCTGGGGATGGCTGCGGTGGGCTGGGCCCCCAGGTGTCCGAGCACGCCCACCAGCAGCGCCGTGCTGGTCATGCCGTCGGCGTCGTAGTCGCCGCAGATCGCCAACCGCTCCCCCTGGCGGCAGGCCCGGCGCAGGCGCTCCACCGCCGTGGCCAGGTCGGGGAAGTGGGCGGCGGGATCGGGGGCCGAGGGTGGCTCCAGCAGGGCCTCGACCGACGCTCGGCTGGTGTAGCCCCGCCGCTGCAGCACCGCCAGCAGCGCCTCCGGCAACCCCAGATCGCCGAGGGCAGGGTCGGGCTGCAGTGGTGCCGGCAGTTGCCAGCTCGGGGTGGTGGGCCGTTGCTCAGGAATCAGGGGGAGCAACGTTGAACAGCCACGCCACACCATTGTGCGGGGCCTGCGAAGCCCGTCCAGCCCGTAGCCTGTCGCCCTCTGGAGGCCTGGGATGGCAGCGCTGCCGGCGGCACTGCTCTGGGATGTGGATGGCACCCTGGCGGAAACGGAGCTGCAGGGGCACCGCCGCGCCTTCAACCGCGCCTTTGCCGACGCCGGCCTCCCCTGGCACTGGGATCGCCCCCTGTATCTGCAGCTGTTGGCCATCAGCGGCGGCCGTGAACGCCTGCGCCATTTCCTGCAGCAGGTCAGCGGTGAGCCGGCTGCGGAGGCCCAGGTGGAGGCCCTGCAGGCCAGCAAGACCCGTCATTACGCCGCCCTGGTGCAGGCCGGTGAGCTGGGGTTGCGGCCGGGAGTGCGGCGCCTGATGGGCGAGGTGGCCGCCGCCGGCATCCCGCAGGCGATCGTCACCACCAGTGGTCGCCGGGCGGTGGCGGCTCTGCTGGAGTCTCAGTTGCCGGAGCATCGCCAGTGGTTGGATTTTTGGGTCTGCGGCGAGGACACCCAACGCAAGAAACCCGCTCCAGAGGCCTATCAGTTGGCCTTGGAGCGGTTGGCTGTGCCGCCGGGCAACGTGCTGGCGATTGAGGATTCCGCCAATGGCGTTGCCGCCGCGGTGGCGGCGGGCCTTGGGGTGTTGGTGACCCGCAGTGCCTCCAGCGCCTCGGAACCCGCTGCGGCCTTCGCCGCCGCCGCCGCCGAACTGGATCAGCTCGGGGAACCGCAGGCTGCGTTGTCTGTGCGGCGCGGCCCCGCTTGCCCCGGCGGCTGCGTCACGCTCTCCTATCTGCAGCAGCTCCTGCGTGAGCCATGACCCCGCCGCCCCTCCAGGCCACCCGCTTTGATCGCCTGCTGCGGCAGCTCTTGGAGTGGCTGTTTGGCGGCGTCCGCGGCAGCTGGCGGCGCCGCAGCCTGGCGGCGCTGGCCCTGTTGCTGGGCTTCTACCTGGGCCAGAACGTCACCTCCCTGTGGCTCGCGCAGATTGGCCAGCGACCGGTGGTGGTGCTGGTCCTCGTGCTGCTGATCGAGCTGCTGGTGCGCCTGCGCTCCCGCTGGGTCAGCGGTGTGGTGCCGCTGCCCTGGCTGGTGGTGGACAACCTGCGCATCGGCGCGGTGTACGCCGTGGTGCTTGAGGCCTTCAAGCTCGGTTCATGAGCCTGGACAGCCTGCTGCTGGCCCACGGCCAGGCCAGCCGGGCCCGCGGGCAGCGCCCGGTGTTCGGCCTCAACGGGCCCGTCGGGGCCGGGAAGACCACCCTCAGCCATCAGCTCCAGCAACGTTTTGCCCATGCGGGGCTGCGGTTGGCGGTGGCCTCCATCGACGACGCCTACCTGCCGCTGGAGCCTCGGCGACGGGCCATGGCGGGCAATCCCTTTGGCGTGCTGCGGGTGCCGCCCGGTAGCCACGATCCCCAGGCGCTGGCGACACCGATTCAGGCCTGGCGCCAGGCCGAGAGCGCCCGGCTGCAGCTGCCACGTTTCGATAAATCCCTCCAGGGCGGTCAGGGGGACCGCACCACGCCGTGGATCGGCGACGCCGATGCCCTGCTGGTGGAGGGGTGGATGCTGGGCTGTCGCCCCTTGGCGGCTGACCTATTGGAGCGGCTCCTGCAGGACCCCGGCGGCCTGTTGCAGGGGCTCAACGCCGAGCAACGCCGCTGGCTGGTGCAGTGCAATGCAGCCCTCGCGGCCTATGCACCCCTCTGGAGCCAGCTGGATCAGCTGATCGTGCTCTGGCCCATCAGCTGGCACTGGCCGCGCCGCTGGCGGTTCCAGGCCGAAGCCCGGCAACGGCGCCGCGGTGGTGCTGCGCTGGAGCCCCAGGCGTTGGATGCCCTGGTGCAATCCAGCCTGCTGTCCTTACCCCCGGAGCTGTACCAGCGACCCCTGTTGCAACAGGCCGCCTGGGTACGCCTCCTGGATGGACGGCGTCGTGTGGTCTGGGAGGGGGGCGGTGGGGCCAACCTCCCAGAGGCCCTTCAACCGGGGGCGCTTCAGGCCTCGTCGCCGTCTTCGTCCGCCACCGGGTAAACGAAGCCCTGGGCGCGGCCACTCAGCACGGCCTTACCGATCGACAGGGCCTTGCGGGCGGCCACGGCGGCCTTGCCCTTCCAGGTGGCATGGCGCTGGTTCCGCTTGCCTTTCGAGGTTTTCTTCTTGGGAACAGCCATCCCGCTCGCTCACAGCCAAACCAAGATCTTCCTTGTCCGACTCGCCTTTCGTCAAATCGCTAAGCTCCAGCCAACGGCACAGCCCAGTGAGCAGCGGCGTTCCCACCGGGCAGTCCTCCATGGCACAGGCCACCAGCCAGCCTCCCGCTGGCGGCCAGACCGCCCCTGAGCCGTCCACCGCGCCGGCTCGCCTCGACCTGTTCCGGGAGATCGGACTCAGCCGCACCCCGCAGCCCAGCTACAGCCAGTTGTTGCAGCAGCTGCGGCAGGGCAAGGTGAAGGAGCTGGTGCTCTCCCCCGCGGAGCGGCAGGTGCGGGTCACCTACGCCGACGGCTCCCGGGTGCAGGTGCCGGTGTTCAGCAACGACCAGGTGCTGTTGCGCACGGCCCAGGCGGCCCGGGTGCCGCTCAGCGTGCGGGATGACCGCCAGGATCAGGCCAGCGCCAGCCTGCTGGCCAACGGTTTGCTGTTGCTACTGCTGTTGGGTGGGTTGGCGCTGTTGATCCGCCGCTCCACCCAGGTGGCCAACCGCACCCTCGGCTTCGGGCGCAGCAAAGCGCGCATGGTGGAGCCCGAGGCGGCTGTGGCGGTGCGCTTTGAAGACGTGGCCGGCATCGCCGAGGCCAAGGAGGAGCTGCAGGAGGTGGTGACCTTCCTGAAGGAGCCGGAGCGGTTTACGGCCGTGGGGGCCAGGATTCCCAAGGGGGTGCTGCTGGTGGGCCCTCCGGGCACCGGCAAGACCCTGCTGGCCAAGGCCATCGCCGGCGAGGCGGGGGTGCCGTTTTTCTCGATGGCGGCCTCCGAATTCGTGGAGCTGTTCGTGGGCGTGGGGGCCAGCCGCGTGCGGGATCTG
>BJHC01000153.1 GCA_014191535.1 Cyanobium sp.
CCACGAGGACGAAGACGGCGCCTACTTCATCCTCCCCGCCCATTCCTACGGGCTGGGCGTGGCGCTGGAGAAGATGCGCGTACCCTACAACATCACGGTGATCTGCCTGGGCAAGAGCACCTATGCCCGCCTGGGGATCATCGTGAACACCACCCCGGCTGAGGCCAGCTGGGAGGGGCACCTCACCCTGGAATTCAGCAACTCCTCAGGGGCTGATTGCCGCATCTATGCCAATGAGGGCATCTGCCAGCTGCTGTTCTTCGAGGGTGATCCCTGCGAAACCACCTACAAGGACCGTGCCGGTAAGTACCAGCACCAGCCCGAGCGGGTCACCCTCGCCAAGGTGTAGGGGGCAGAAGCCCTAGGGCGCGAGCCGCGCCTTGTGCAGCCGGCTCTTCTCGTACCAGCCGGCGATCTCCGGTGCCCAGGCCTGCATGTGGGGCCACATCAGGTCGCAGAGCACGCGGATTTCCTCCTGGGCATCGAGCTTGGCCCGCAGGTCCATGAAGTGCAAAAACGCCCGCAGCGAGAAGCTCACCACGAAGTGCTGGCGGTAGTCGAAGGGCAGGATGCCCCGGGCGTGCTCTTCCGCGAAGCCGGCGGCCAACATGTCGCGGTAGCGCTCGGCGGCCCTGCGGCAGAGGTCGAGGTCGAGGTGGCGTTGCTCAGCGGTGTAGGCGTACTTCTTGCCCTGGCGGTCGCTGTAGTTGCCCTCCGGCCGCAGGTAGAACACCTCCTCGAGATCCAGCTCGCCGTTGGCGGCCCGGCAGATGCGATCGCCGGTGTAGCGCATCGACTGCACATCGAAGCTCACCCCCACCCGGTGGGTGCGGGCCTGCTGCATCACCGAGTGGGGAAACCAGCCCACGTTGAGCACGATCTGGGCATGCTCCAACGGGCCGTAGTGGCCGCGCTCACCGGCCAATAGACGTTTGACACAGATCTCGCCGGCTCGGGTTTCGTCGGGCCACTCAGCCCGGTCGGCGGCCACGAACCCCTCGCTGTAGTCCTGGTGCATCGCCGCGTAGATGCACTGCTGGGGGTTGGGGGTGGCGGCGATCAGCTCAACCCGAAAGCGATTCATGGTGTGGCGGCGCCGCGCCCAGGCGGGATCTGATGGACAGCAGGCTAGGCCGATCTGCCCGGCGTAGCTGCGGGTGCGCTTTAGCCGTGGCTGCGGGGGCCGGCCATGGCGGCCGTGGCTGCTGCCGCGTTGCCGGCGGGACTGGCGCTGAGGCTGCTCTGCCGGGCCAGGCCCGCTAAGTCGGGCAGGGGGGTGCTGGCAATCAGTGCGCTGCTGAGGGCCTCCAGCTCAGGGGCGCTGCGGGCCCCGAGGGCCCGGCCCACGGCACTGCCGCTGGCATCAAACAGCTCCAGCTGCGGGATGCCGTTGACGTCGTAGCGATCGATTTCCGGCTGCCAGCGCGGGTTGTCGACGTTGAGCAGCACCACGTCGAGTTGCTCGTGGTGCTGGCGGGCGATTGTCTCCATGGCGGGAGCCATCGCTTGGCAGGCTTCACACCAATCGGCGTAAAACTCCACCAGGGTCGGACGTCCGTCGCTCAGGGCCACCGGCAGATCCAGGGATTGCCGGGCCAGCTGTTGCAGGGGAGCGGCCGGTTGCAGGCCACCGCGCAGCAGGAACAGCCCCAGGGCGAGCACCGCCGCCAGGGCCGCCAGCAGCATCCGTTCCCGCCGGCCCAGGCCTGCGGCACCGGTGATCTGGCCCGGCGTTTCCGGGGAGGGGGGTGCGGGGTTGTTCAAGGGCCGCTGGCAGCCGGGGCTGCGGGATCTGGCCACAATCTGCCAGGTGCGGCCGATGGGGCGTCGTTACGCTGAGGCCAGGCGGAAGCTGGAGCGTGAAGCGCCGCATCACCCTGCATTTCCCCCGCGAGGCGGTGCACCAGCCGATCGCCTATCGCCTGGCGGTGGAGTTCGACATCGCCGCCAAGATCCTGCGGGCCCAGATTGCCCCCAACCAGAGCGGCACCATGGTGGTGGAGCTCTCGGGTGACATCGACGACCTGGCGGCGGCGGAGCAATGGCTCGAACGCCAGGGCCTGGGGCTGAACCGCGCCTCGGGTCAGATCAGCATCGATCCGGAGCGTTGCGTGGACTGCGGCATCTGCAGCAGCGTCTGCCCCAGCGGTGCTTTGCAAAGCGTGGCCCCCACTTGGCAGTTGCAGTTCGACGCGCAACGCTGCCTGGTGTGTGAACAATGCATCCCGGCCTGTCCCTTCGAGGCCATCGCCCTCGTGCTGAATCCCTCCTGATTCCGTGTTGAACCCGTTGCTGTGAAAGCTCTGTTCGCCCTGCTGGTGCTGCCCCTGCGGGCGCCGATGCTGCTGGTGCTGCTGGTGGTGAGTGGCTACCTCGGCCTGCATTGGGCGGATGTGGCGCCGCAACTGTTGGCGCAGGCCTCCAACCCTCTGCAGCAGCAGTTGGCGGGCCCCTGGTTCTGGCCGCTGCAGAGCCTGCAGGCCCTGGCGGTGGTGGTGTTTTGCGCCATGCCGGATGTGCTGCTGCGGGAGCTCTCCGAGCTGATGGCCGCCAGCAAGGCCCTCACCCTGGTGGTGACCCTGTTGATCGTGATCACCGGTGGCTTGTACCTGCTGCACCTGGCGGTGCTCTCGGAGGTGCTGGTGCTGGCTTCGGCGGTGCTGCTGGCTCGGCTGGATCTGATCCGGTTGCGGATCATGCCCGCCCCCTGGCTGGCGTCGCTGGGGCTGAGTGCTTGGGTGTTGCTGGGGATCCTGGTGGGTCACCAGCTGCAGCACAGCCTCGGGGGCTACCTGGCCTGACTCCAGGTGCAGGCCTGATCACCCGTGGCTGCGATCAGCTGATACGTCCAGCGGTTGCCCAGCACTTTCTTGGCGTACAGCCGGGTTTCGGGGTAGGGGATGGCTTCCACCCACAGCTCCGGCTCCCGCTGGGGATCAGGAACCCCGGGCCCGCGCCAGCGCTCCACAGCGCCGGGGCCGGCGTTGTAGCTGGCCACGCTGAGGAAGGGCTGCTGCCGCCAGCGGTTGAGCAGTTGCCGCAGGTAGCGGGCCCCCAGTTCGGCGTTGCGGCTGGGGTCTTGCAGTTGGCTGGTGCTCAGGGGCATCCCCGCCAGCTCCGCGGCGGTGGCCGGCATCAACTGCAGCAGGCCCACCGCCCCCACCGCTGAACTCACCCCGGGGCTGAAGCGTGATTCCTGGCGAGCCACCGCCAGCAGCAGCTGGGGGTCCACCTGCTCGCGCTGGCCCGCCCGCTGGAATTCCGCCTCGAAGCGGCGGGGATGCAGATCCTGCTCCAGCTGCCAGTGCTGCCGGCAGGTTCCCTGGGGCAGCCGCAGGCTGGCCTGCTCCAGTTGCCCAAGGCCGGTCCAATCGTCGCCGATTCCCGTGCGCAGGCGCCCCTCCAGGGCCAACGCCTGTGCTCCTTGGGCGGGTTGGCCGCGCCGTTGGTGGCGCCAGCTTTCCCAGGCCTCCAGGGTTTGGCCCGTGCGCCACAGCGCATCCAGCTCCCCATCGCCGCTGTTCAGGGGCCGCCAGGGGGGTGTGGGGCTGGTGGCGGGGGCTGCAGGGGCATCGATCCCCAGCCGGGCCGCGGCGCGCCAGGCGTAGTAGCCGCCGGGGTGGGTCTGCAACAGCTCCCGCCAGAGCCGCTGGGCTTCGGCCTGGTTGCCGCGTTGGCTGGCGCCGTAGCCGCGCCAGAACTGCTGCCGTGCCGCCAGGGGGGCCGGCAGCCAGCGGGGGTCGAGGGCCGCCAGCAGCGCTTCGGCTTCGGGCCAGCGCCGCTCCAGCAGCTGACGCCGCGCCAGCTGCCACTGCAACTCCCAGCTGGAGGGGTGGCGCGGCCAGCGCTGCAGCACCGCCCGCCAGGGCCGTTGCCCCTCCAGGGCCAGGCGTGCCTGCACCGCAGCGCTGGCCTGCAGAGGTGCCGGCAGCTGCCGCAGGGCCGCCAGGGCATCGGCCCCGGGTTCCTCCGCCAGCAGGGCTGCCGCCTCCTGGCCGGCGGCGCTGCCGGGTTGCTGTTGCGCCAGGGCCAACAGCCGCTGGTGGGCCAGCCGTTGATCCGCCGGTTCCCCCCGCAGCAGGGCACGGTCGATGCTCAGCTGGAGCTCCGGCGGCGCGCTGACAGCCCCAAGGCAGCGAAGGGCGGCCCGGCCCTGTTGCAGTTGTGCCAGACCGCCCGCCAGGGCCTGTTGCTGGTGGGGTTTCAAGCCC
>BJHC01000154.1 GCA_014191535.1 Cyanobium sp.
CACCTGCTTCATCAAGGTGGATTCCGCGACGCGGTACTGACCATCCCGCTTGGTGCCAAGGTCTTCGAGACGCAGGCTCTGCGCTTCGGCCTGCGTGAGCCGGGCCCGCACATCCGGGTCGATGCCGTGCTTGTGGATGTCGCGGCCGTTGGGGGTGAGGTATTTGGCGATGGTGACGGTCATCCCGGAGCCATCGGAGAGGCTGCGCACCGACTGCACCAGCCCCTTGCCGAAGGTCTTCTCCCCCACCACCACGGCACGGTGGTTGTCCTGCAACGCCCCGGAGAGAATTTCACTGGCGCTGGCGGAGCCCTCGTTCACGAGGACCACCAGGGGCCGTTGGGTGAGGGCGCGACCGTTGGCGCGCTTGATGTCCTGAATGCCGTCGCGGGTTTTGGTGGACACGATCACCCCCTCATCCAGCCACTGGCGAGCGATGGCGATGCTCGCCAGCAGCAGACCACCGGGGTTGCTGCGCAGGTCGAGCACGTATCCCTGGACGTCCTTGCTCTCCAGATCCTTCAAGGCCGCGGCCATGTCCTTGGCGGCGTTGGCGTTGAACTGCTTGAGCCGGATGTAGCCGATGCGGGTGCCGTTGGGGCCGGGGTTCACGCGGCTGTCCACCGCATGCAGCTCGATGCGCTCCCGCACCAGGGCCGATTCGACCACCTTGCCGGAACGGCGCAGCTGCAGCTTCACGCTGGTTCCCGCCTGACCGCGAATCAACTTCACCGCGTCCTCGGTGGACATGCCCTTGGTGCTCTTGCCGTCGATCGAGACGATCACGTCCTTGGGTTGCACGCCAGCCCGGGACGCGGGTGAGCCCTCAATGGGGCTGACCACCACCAGTTCCTTGGTGTCCTTGTCGAGGCTCAGCTGGATCCCCACCCCGGAGAGCTCCCCGGAGGTGTCGATCTGCATCTCCTTGAACTCCCGCGGGTCCAGGAAACGCGTGTACGGGTCATCGAGGCTGGCGAGCATGCCCCGGATGGCTTCATAGCTCTCCTTGGTGCTGCCGTAGCTCTTGGAGAGCACCTGCCGGCGCAGCGCACGCCACCTGTCGGGGGTGTACTTGCCGTTGATATCGAGGTAGTCGCGGAAGACGATCTGCCAGGTCTGGTCGATCACCTCCTTGGGGCTGTCGCTGATCAGCGAGGCCGCACTCGGAGACAGCAGCGGCGGCAGCGCGAAGGCCCCCAGGGCTCCAGCACCCACCAGGATCACCAACCCGCTGCGGCGAACCCCGGCACCAGCCTTAGCCATTCCGTGAGCCCCCGAAGCTCTGGTTGTGCTCTCAAACTAGCTCCCGATTCAGGCCCCAACCCGCGGGGAAAACCGCAAACAAACGGCGGCTCTCCGCCATCCCTCAGGGATCGAACCAGCGGCCGTCCTCCTTGATCAGCGCGATCAGGGCATCCACCCCCTCCGCCTCGGGCACCCGCCGGATCTCCTCACGGCCCCGATAGAGGGAGATCACCCCGGGGGTCTTGCCCACGTAGCCGTAATCCGCATCGGCCATTTCGCCGGGTCCGTTGACGATGCAACCCATCACGGCGATGTCCAGGCCGGTGAGATGGGCGGTGGCACTGCGCACCTTGTGCAGCACCTCCTCGAGGTTGAACAGGGTGCGGCCGCAGCTGGGGCAGCTGACGTACTCCACCATCGTCTTGCGCAGCCCGAGGGCCTGCAGGATCGAATAACAGACGGGGATCTCCTTTTCCGGAGCTTCGGTGAGGGAGACGCGGATCGTGTCCCCCAGACCCTCCGACAGCAGGGTGGCGATGCCGGCGGTGCTCTTGATACGGCCGTAATCGCCATCGCCCGCTTCTGTCACCCCCAGGTGCAACGGGTAGTGGAAGCCTTCGGCATCCATCCGGTCGGCCATCATCCGGTAGGCCGCGAGCATCACCGGCGCCCGCGACGCCTTCATCGAAATCACGATGTTGTGGAAGTCGAGCCGGTCGCAGATGCGGATGAATTCCAGGGCGCTCTCCACCATCCCCAGGGGGGTGTCGCCGTAGCGGAACAGCATGCGCTCCGCCAACGAACCGTGGTTCACGCCGATGCGCAGGGCCTTGTCCTGCTGCTTGAGCAGCTGCACCAGCGGTTCAAAGGTCTCGGTGATGCGATCCCCGATGGCGGCAATTTCGGCGTCGCTGAATTCGGTGCGGTTGGGATCGGGCTTGTCGAACACAAACAAGCCGGGGTTGATGCGCACCTTGTCGACGTGCTGCGCCACCTCCAGGGCGATCTTCATGCCGTTGTGGTGCACATCGGCCACCAACGGCACCGGTTGGTAGGTGCTCTCCAGCCGCTGGCGGATCTCCCCCATGGCCTTGGCATGGGCCAGCGAAGGCACGGTGACCCGCACGATCTCGCAGCCCGCCTCATGCAGGCGGCGAATGCCGGCGGTGGCCCCCTCGATGTCGAGGGTGTCCTCATTGATCATCGACTGCACCACCACCGGGTGCTCGCTGCCGATGGCGATGGCGCCCACCCGCACGCTGCGGGTGCGACGGCGGCGGATCACCGTGTCGTAGCGGGGGTTGAGCGCCGCCTCAGGGGCCGCAGGGGAAGCCAGAGAGGCGGTCATGGCAGCAGCGAAGCGGGGAGCTGGGCGTTGTGGCGCAAGCCTGTCACAGCGGAGCGGCCAATTGGGCCAGACGCGCCTGCACCTGCTGGAGGTCGGCCTGGGTGAGGGCCTTGGGGGAGCCCGGACGCTCGGAGGGGTTCCGCAGCAAATAGGAGGGGTGAAGGATCGGCATCAGCCAGCGCCCCTGCCAGGGCCGCCACTGGCCGCGCAGGCCGGTGATGCCCCCCTTGACCCCCAACAGCCCCTGCACAGCGGTGGCCCCGGCCAGCAGGATCAACGGCGGATCCACCAGGGCGATCTGCTGCTCCAGCCAAGGGCGACAGGCCGCCTGCTCTGCTGCTGTGGGCTTGCGGTTCCCCGGGGGGCGGCATTTGACGATGTTGCAGATGTAGGCATCACGGTTGCTGTCGATGCCCGCACTGGCCATCAGGCGATCCAGCAGCTGACCCGAGCGCCCCACAAACGGCAGGCCCTGCTCGTCCTCCTGGGCACCGGGCCCCTCCCCGATCACCATCAGCCGCGCCCGGGGATTGCCGCGGCTCACCACCACCTGGGCGCGGGTCGACGCCAGGCCGCAGCGACGGCACTCCGCGCAGGCGAGCGCAAGCTGCTGCAGCGGCTCCAGGGCCTGGGCCATGTGCGCCAATCCGGGCGCCGATCCTATGGGGCGAGCACCAGCAGCAGCAGGCCATTGCCCTCGGGGTCGAGCAGCCAAACCTCCTGCCCGAAGGCCTCCTGGCGGAGGGGCTCCAGCAGCTGGGCCCCCAGCGCCCGGGCCGATGCCAGGCGCCGCTCCAGCTCCGGCACTCCACCAACCAGGCGCAGGCAGAGGCCCAGGCGGCCGCGGCCCCGTGGCAGGGGCCTGGCCCGACTGGGGGCGTAGAGCTCCAGGCTGCCGCCACCGGGCAGGGCCAGGCACCAGTGCTGCGGCGACAGGCCAGGCCGGGGCTCCACCCCCAACAGCGCGCCATAAAACCGCGCCAGGGCAGCCGGATCATCCGCCGCCAGCACCAGGGTGGCGGTGGGCTCAGGCGCTGGGCTGATCGGGGGCATCCGGGGCTGCGACGGCTCGATCCTGGCGGATCGAGCCTGAACCGCAGGGGCCGCTGGACTGCCACAGAAGGTTCCACCAGGAACCTCCCAAGGGCCGCACATACGGCAGGATGCTGGGCAGCACGCCTGCGCCCATGCTGCGCCCGCCCTCCCAGCAGCCACGCATGGAAGGCGCCATGACAGGCGCCACGAAAGGCGCTATCGATGGCGCCGCCGTGGCGCTGTCGGCCCGGGCCCAGGCACTGCAACCCTCCTTAACCCTGGCCATCGCCGCCAAGGCCAAGGCCCTCAAGGCTGAGGGCCAAGACATCTGCAGCCTCAGCGCCGGCGAGCCTGATTTCGACACCCCGGCCTTCATCCGCCAGGCCGCCGCCGCCGCCCTGGAGGCGGGCCACACCCGCTACGGCCCCGCCTCCGGTGAACCGGCCCTGCGGGAAGCGATCGCCGCCAAGCTCAGCCAGGAGAACGGGGTCGGCACCCGAACCGAGCAGGTGCTGGTCACCAACGGTGGCAAGCAGGCGCTCTACAACCTGTTCCAGGTGCTGCTGGGCCCTGGCGAT
>BJHC01000155.1 GCA_014191535.1 Cyanobium sp.
GAGGGAGGGATTCGAACCCTCGACAGAAGTTGCCTCCTGTAACTCCTTAGCAGGGAGCCGCTTTCAACCACTCAGCCACCTCTCCAGCGGCCCGGGAAG
Source organism: Cyanobium sp. (assembly GCA_014191535.1). Taxonomy (GTDB): domain Bacteria; phylum Cyanobacteriota; class Cyanobacteriia; order PCC-6307; family Cyanobiaceae; genus Vulcanococcus. Next base: position 100 of record BJHC01000155.1, read on the forward strand.
CTTATCAGCCCTGGCCCCCGGCATCGGGCTGCAGGGGCGGCTGGCAGGGCAGCCGTGGCAGGCGGTGCTTGAAGCCGCAGAGGATCTCCCAGGGGATGGTGCCGCAGGGTTCACTCCAGGCCAGGGGGTCGATGCGGGCGCCGCCGTCCTCCCCCAGCAGGGTCACCACGGCGCCCTGGTCCAGCTCGGGCACATCCGTGGCGTCCAGCACCATCTGGTCCATGGTGATGGCCCCCACCTGGGGCACCGGCCGCCCCTGGAACAGCACCTGCAGGCGGTTGGACAGCAGCCGCGGCACCCCATCGGCGTAGCCGATGCCCACCACCGCCAGGCGGCTGGGGCGGCTGGTGGTGAAGCGATGGCCGTAGCTCACCCCCACCCCGGCCGGCACCGTGCGCATCAGGCTCACCCGGGCCCGCACCTGCATGGCCGGCTGCAACGCCAGGCCGTCCCCGAGGTGGGCGGCGGGGCGATGGCCGTAGAGGGCCAGGCCCACCCGCACCAGGTCGTAGTGGAGTTGGGGGCTGCGCAGGGTGGCGGCGGAATTGGCCAGATGGCGGCTGCCGCTGGGGAGGCCGGCCTGCTGCAGGCCGCTGAGCACCGCATCAAAGCGCTGCTGCTGCTGCTGGGTGAGGGGATCCAGGCCCCAGCCAGGGGCATCCGCATCCGCCAGGTGGGAATACACCCCCGCCAGGTCCACCGCCTCCAGGGCGGCGATCGCCTCCACCAGGCGCTGGCCCTCCTGCCAGGGGGCCCCCAGCCGGGCCATGCCGGTGTCGAGCTTGAGGTGCACCGCCAGGGGCCGGCCGCTGCCGGCGGCCAGGTTCTGGCAGAGCAGCGCCTCGCGCATGCCGCTCAGGGTGGGCATCAATTGCCAGTGCAGGCAGGCGCGCAACTCCTCCGGATGGGTGAGGTTGCCCAGCACCAGCACGGGCTGCTGCAGGCCGGCCTGGCGCAGCTCCACCCCCTCCTGCAGGGTGGCCACCCCGAAACAGCTGGCCCCACCGGCGGCGGCGGCACGGGCCACCGGCACGGCGCCGTGGCCGTAGCCATCGGCCTTCACCACCGCCATCAGGGCACTGCCGGGGGCCAGGGAGCGCCGCAGGCTGCGGGCATTGGCCTCCAGGGCCGCCTCGTTCACCTCCACCCAGGCCCGTTGGCGGGGATGGGGCCACGGTTGTGCCACGCCCTGGGGGGATGGGTCAGCGGGCGGCGGCGCGGAAACGGGGCAGGCGTCCGACATGCGCGATCAGCGTGCGCAAAGGGTAGGCATGGCTGCGAACGGAGCTGGCCAGGGCCCCTAGCATGGCGCCATGGGCCAGGTTCTGGTACTCAACGCCTCCTACGAGCCGCTGAACATCACCAGCTGGCGCCGGGCCACGGTGATGCTGCTCAAGGGGAAAGCCGAGGGCCTCGAGCACGCCAACGATCAGCTGCTGCGGCCCGGCCTCAACCGCCCCACGGTGATCCGGCTGCGCCAGTTCGTGCGCGTGCCCTTCCGGCCGTTGCCGCTTACGCGCCGCAACGTGTTCCACCGCGACGGCAACCGCTGCCAGTACTGCGGCTGCAGCAGCGAGCGCCTCTCGATCGACCACATCCTGCCCCGCAGCCGCGGCGGCCCCCACAGCTGGGACAACGTCACCACCGCCTGCCTGCGCTGCAACGTGCACAAGGGCAACCGCACCCCCCGGGAGGCGGGCATGCTGCTGGCCCGCCAGCCGCGGCGGCCGCTGAGCGGCCCCCTGTTTGAAGCCCAACGCCAGATGGCCAGCGGCGGCCACCGCGAGTGGGCCAAATACGTGGACGGCTGGGACAGCGATCCCGGCGGCGGCCAGAGCGCCGTGCTGCGGGTGGCCTAGGCGTCGAGCCCGGCGCTCTGCTCCGCCAGCTGCTCCAGCTGCCGCCGCTGCTCGGCGGACACGCAGGCCCCGATCAGCTCCGCCAACTGGCCTTGCAACACCGGCTCCAGGGAGAAGTTGCGCCCCAGGCGGTGATCGGTGGTGCGGTTGTCCTTGTAGTTGTAGGTGCGGATCTTTTCGCTGCGGTCGCCGCTGCCCACCTGGGCCAGCCGGGCGGAGCGCTCCTTGGCATTGGCGGCGGCCAGTTCGCGCTCATAGAGCTTGGCCCGCAGGATCTCCATGGCCCGCTCGCGGTTCTGGAGTTGGGAGCGCTCCTGGGTGCAGAACACCCGAATGCCGGTGGGCTTGTGGAGCAGATCCACCGCCGTTTCCACCTTGTTCACGTTCTGGCCGCCGGCGCCGCCGGAGCGGGCGGTGCTGATCTCCAGGTCGCCCGGATCGATCTGCACCTCCACCGGATCGGCCTCCGGCATCACCGCCACCGTGGCGGTGGAGGTGTGCACGCGGCCCTGGGATTCGGTGGCGGGAACCCGCTGCACCCGGTGTACCCCCGCCTCGAACTTCAACTGGCTGAACACCCCGTCGCCCTGGATGGCGAGGATCAGCTCCTTGTAGCCGCCCAGTTCCGCCTCCGAGGCGCTCACCGGCTGCACCCGCCAGCCCACGCTCTGGGCATAACGCTCATACATGCGGGCCAGGTCACCGGCCCAGATGGCCGCCTCATCACCGCCGGCCCCGGCACGGATCTCCAGCATCACGCTGCGCTCATCGCGGGGGTCCCGCGGCAGCAGGGCCAGGGTGAGCTGTTGCTCCAGCTCGGCAATGCGCGGGGCCAGCTCCGCCAGCTCCTCCTGGGCCAAGGCCTCCAGCTCCGGGTCGCCGCGATGGTCCCGCAGTAGCTCACGGGCCTGCTGCTCCTGGCTGCGCAGCTGCAGCAGGGTGTCGTAGCCATGCACCAGCGGCTCCAGCCGGGCCCGCTCCCGGGCGATCGGCTCCAGCTGAGCGGGGTTGGCCGCCACATCCGGATCCGCCAGCTGCCGCTCCAGGCTGGCGAAGGTGGTGCGGGCGGTCTCCAGGCGTTCGCTCAGGAAGGAGGCATCCATGGCAGCGGCTCAGGCCAGCAAAAAGCCGGATGCACGGGGCATCCGGCCAGGGGGTGCACACCGGGTGTGCGCCGGATCCGAGGATCAGGCTTCGACGGCTTCCTTAGCGGGTTCAGCAGCCTCAGCCTTGGCGGCGGGCTTGCTGTCGGCCGCGGCATCGGCAGCACCGCCCATGCCGTACTTGCGCATGAAGCGATCCACACGACCCTCGGTGTCGAGGATCTTCTGGGTCCCGGTGTAGAAGGGATGGTTGCCGCTCCACACGTCGACGTGGATCTCGGGCTGGGTGGAGCCGGTGGTCATCACCACCTCTCCATTGCAGATCACCTTGGCATCGGGATACCAGGTGGGATGGATGTCGGCCTTCGGCATGACGGAAACGGGGCTGGTGGGCAGCGGCTGAATCAGCGCTTGGAGAACTGAGGAGCCTTACGGGCTTTCTTGAGGCCGTACTTGCGGCGCTCCTTGGCGCGGGGGTCGCGGCTGAGGTGCCCTTCGGTCTTGAGGGGCTTGCGGTTGTCCGAAGACAGCTCACACAGGGCACGGGCGGCACCCTGCTTGATGGCATCGGCCTGGCCGGTGAGGCCACCGCCGCGCACGTTCACCAGCAGGTCGTACTCGCCAGCCAGACCCAGGGTCTGCAGGGGAGCCTTCACCGCCGCCAGGTAAACGGGGTTGTAGTTGAGGTAGTTGTCACCGGGGCGGCCATTGATGGTCACGCTGCCGGTGCCGGGAACAACACGCACACGGGCCACGGCGGTCTTGCGGCGACCGGTACCCCAGTAGACGACTTGGTTGGTGCTCATTGGGCGGAAGCGGCGGGGTCGAGGGCGAGGGCCTGGGGCTGCTGGGCGGCGTGGGGGTGCTCAGTGCCCTTGTACACCTTCAGCTTGCGGAACAGCTGGCGGCCGAGGGCGTTGTGGGGGAGCATGCCCTTGACGGCCTTCTCGATGATGCGCTCCGGCAGGCGGGCCTGCAGGGCGGCGAAGCTCTCGGTCTTCATGCCACCGGGGCGACCGGAGTGGCGGCGGTACACCTTCTCGGTGAACTTGTTGCCGCTCACCTTCACCTTCTCCGCATTGATCACCACGACGAAGTCGCCGGCGTCGATGTGGGGGGCGAAGTTGGGGTTGTTCTT
>BJHC01000156.1 GCA_014191535.1 Cyanobium sp.
CGGCCCAGACGTCGTCACCGTTGTAGAAGGTGCGCACGTTGGTGACGTGGTAGCGCAGCAGCCGCTCCGCCTGCACCTGGAACTGGCTCTGGGGCACCTGGATGTGGGACAGCAGTTCGGGGGGCATGGCCGCCAGGGGGCGGAACAGCTCCGGAAAAGCGCGGCGCCAGGTGCGCAGCAGGGGGTCGGTGGGATCGCTCACGTACAACCACACCTGGCCGTTGTAGGCGTCCACCACCGCCTTCACGGGATTGCGGAAGTAGCGGATCCCTGCCGGGTTGGGGTCGGAATAGGGGTAGCTGCGGCTCACGGTGAAGCCATCCAGCAGCCAGTACTGGTGATGCTCGGGCCGGAAGCCGGGGCTGTTGCGCACCCGGGCCGTCACCAGATAAGGCTTGCTCTCAAAGCGCAGGAACGGGGCCAAGGCGGCCAGCCGCTGGTTCACCTGGCGGCGGATCAGCAGCCGTGAGGAGGGCTTGAGGGATCCGGTGAACAGCAGCCGCGGCTCCGGCAGGTAGAGGGCCGCCATCAGCCGGTCGAGCGGGCCATGGATCGGCACACCCGTGCCGCCGTCGTAGTGGGAATAGACGTTCAACTCCCCCTCGGGGTAGTCGAACTCCCGCACCTGGGTGGGGGCGATGGCGTAGGGGGAGGGCGCTGAGGCGTAGTAGAGACGCGGCCGGCCCACCGGCAGGGCCCGCTGGGCCTGGGCGGCGCTGATACCCAGCTCCGGGATGCCCTGCACCTGCTGGCCCCGGCCCAGGTCCTTCACGAAATAGAGGGGCAGGCCATCGGGGCCGGCGGTGTTCACCGTCGACACCGTGAAGCCATAGCCGTGGGTGAACACCAGGTGGCGGTTCAGCCAGGTGCGGGCGTCCTGGGTCAGGGCAGAGCTATCCAGCTCCCGGGCTGAGATGAGCACCTGCTGCGACCCGTGGCGTTTGGGGTCGCCATTGAGGGGGTAGCGGTCGACCGCCGCCGAGGTGAAGCGGTAGTAGAGCCGCAGCTGCTGCAGCTGGCGGTTGGCCTCCAGCAGCGGAATGCTGTCCCACAGCCGCACGTTGGAGAGGGTGCCGGGGGCCTGCTGCAGGTCCGCGGCGGTGAGCTGCTGGCGCGGCTGCAGATCCAGATCCCGCACCGCCTCCAGGCCAAAGCCCCGGCGGGTGGCGGCAATGCTGCGCCGCAGGTAGGGGGCCTCCAGCTCGAGCTCCCGCGGCTGCACCCAGATCCGCTGCACCACCGGGGCCACCACCCATTCCATGAAGGGCACCAGCACGGCCGTGGACACCAGTGGGATCAGGGCCGCACGCCGCAGCCAAGTGCGGGGGGTGGGCACCAGCAGCCCCAAGCCGGTGAGCGCCAGCAGCAGTGACAACGCCAGGCGCAGCGGCAAACGCACGTACAGATCGACGAAGCCAGCCCCGGAGGCCACGCCGCTGCCCTGCACCATCAGGTCGAAGGGGGCGAGGGCATTGCTGAGCGCCGCCATCAGCGCCAGCACCGCCAACTGCGGCTGCAGCACCCGTTGCTGGTCGCGGCTGAGGCCGGGGAAACGCAGGTCGGAGAGGCTGGTGCCCTCGCTGAGGGTGAGCCACAGGCAACCCGCCAGGCCCACGATGCCCTGGGCCAGCACCACACTCACCAGCAGGTGCAGGGCCGGCAGCCGCAGCACCGTGAAACTGAGATCGAACCCGGTGACGGGGTCGCTCTCTCCAAAGGGGGCCGCCAGCAGGGCCGGCAGCCACAGGCTCCAACCACGGGCCACGGCGGTGGCGCTGGCCACCAGGGCCGCCGCCAGGATGATCCGCAAGCTGGTGTAGGGCGCCCATAGCAGCAGCGGCAGCAGCGCCAGCACCAACCCCAGGAACAGCCAGGGGGGCAGGTCGGCGAACACCGGAATGCCGGTGATCACCGTGCCACTGAAGGGGGCCGCGATCAGGTCTCGCGCCTGCACCAGCAAATAACTGAGCCCCCCGGCCAGCAGCAGCAGCAAACCCGCCAACAGCAGCAGCAGCGCCCAAGGCCGCAGCCGCAGCAGGGGGGCCTCCGGCAGCAGTTTGCGGGAGGAGCCCTGGCGGAGGCGCCAGCAGCGGCCCAGCTGCTGCAGCTGCAGCGGCACCCCCAACCCAAACACGAGGCCGAAGCCCAACAGCTGCAGCAGCCAGCGCCGCAGGATCACCGGCTCCGCGTCGAACTGGCCAAACCACTGGCTTTCGATCACCAGCCGCGGCAGCACCAGCACCACCGCCAGGAACAGCGCCAGGGCCGCCAGCCAGCGCAGCGGGCGGGTCAGGCGTTCAGCGGGGGGCTGCAAGGGGCTGTCCGATCACCTGCGGAGGCTAGGAACCCAGGCCGGCAGGTCAAGTCAAGGGGAATCCAGGCACCCGATGCAGACCCTCCTTCAATACCCGACCCCTAAACTCGGGATTCACAACTCAGCTCGGGTGGCGCTGCTAGCGTCCTGCGACTGTCCTGGGTGCGATCGTGACGGCGACCCTCTCCCGCTCCACCGCCGGGCCCACCTTCACGGGCCTGCGCTGCAAGGAGTGCGGCCAGCCCTACGAAGCCGGTGCACGCCACGTCTGCGAAGACGTCTGCTTTGGCCCTCTGGAGGTGGTCTACGACTACGAGGCCATCAAAAGCCGCGTCAGCCGCGCCACGATCGAAGCCGGCCCCGCCTCGATCTGGCGGTACCGCGAATTCCTGCCCATCGCCGGTGACCCCATCGATGTGGGCACCGGCTTCACGCCCCTGTTGAAGGCGAACAACCTGGCCCGCCGGCTGGGGCTCAAGAGCCTCTACATCAAGAACGACGGCGTCAACATGCCGACCCTCTCGTTCAAGGACCGGGTGGTGTCGGTGGCCCTCACCCGCGCCCGGGAGCTCGGCTTCAAGACCGTGAGCTGCGCCTCCACCGGCAACCTGGCCAACTCCACCGCCGCCATCGCCGCCCACGCCGGCCTGGAGTGCTGCGTGTTCATCCCCAGCGACCTGGAACTGGGCAAGGTGCTCGGCACCCTGATCTACAACCCCACCCTGATGGCGGTGAAGGGCAACTACGACCAGGTGAACCGCCTGTGTTCCGAGGTGGCCAACACCTATGGCTGGGGCTTCGTGAACATCAACCTGCGCCCCTACTACTCCGAGGGCTCCAAAACCCTCGGCTACGAAGTGATCGAGCAGCTGGGCTGGGAACTGCCTGACCACATCGTGGCGCCGCTGGCCTCCGGCTCCCTGTTCACCAAGATCCGCAAGGGCTTCGACGAATTCATCAAGTGCGGCCTGGTGGATGAGAAGGCCGTGCGCTTCAGCGGTGCCCAGGCGGAGGGCTGCAGCCCCATCGCCCAGGCCTTCGCCGAGGGCCGTGACTTCATCACCCCGGTGAAGCCCAACACGATTGCCAAGTCGATCGCCATCGGCAACCCCGCCGACGGCCCCTACGCCATCGACATCGCCAACCGCACCGGCGGAACCATCGCCGCGGTGAACGACACCGAGATCGTGGAGGGCATCAAGCTGCTGGCGGAAACCGAGGGGGTGTTCACCGAAACCGCCGGTGGCACCACCATCGCCGTGCTCAAGAAGCTGGTGGAACAGGGCAAGATCAACCCTGAGGAGCGCACCGTGGCGTACATCACCGGCAACGGCCTCAAGACGACGGAAGCCGTGGTGGATGCCATCGGCCAGCCCTACACGATCGAAGCCCAGCTCGACAGCTTCAACGCCGCCTGGCAACAGGCCCAGGCCCACATCCAGGCCTGAGCCAGCCCGCGCGCCATCCACACCGTCCCGCCCAATCCCCGACCATGGCCGTTCAGGTTCTGATCCCCACCCCCCTGCAGAAGTTCACCAACGACGAAGCCAGCGTCAGCCTCGAGGCCGCCAGCGTGGATGCGCTGATCGATGCCCTCGATGCCCGCTACCCCGGGCTGAAGGGTCGCCTCTGCGATGAAGCCGGCAAGCTGCGCCGCTTCCTCAACGTGTACGTGAACAGCGAGGACATCCGCTTCCTGGAGAACCAGGCCACAGCCCTCAGCGATGGCGATGAGGTGAGCATCGTTCCCGCCGTGGCCGGCGGCTGATCCCTGGCCCCACAGGCCGTTGATTCGGTTGCAATGCCTGCAGTCGCCCATGGCCACCTGCGGCTCAATAGCGTCAGATTCCGTTGTTCCCCG
>BJHC01000157.1:0-2456 GCA_014191535.1 Cyanobium sp.
CAAAAAAGCCCCTGCTTGCGCAGGGGCTCTTGAGCTCAGTTGAGCCGTGGCTCAACCCAGTGGGCCTCAGCCGATGGCGGGGGCAGTCAGAGCCACGGGGGTGGCTTCTGCTGCGGCCAGGTCGAGGGGGAAGTTGTGAGCGTTGCGCTCGTGCATCACTTCCATACCCAGGCCAGCACGGTTCAGCACATCAGCCCAGGTGTTGATCACGCGGCCTTGGCCATCGAGGATCGACTGGTTGAAGTTGAAGCCGTTCAGGTTGAAGGCCATCGTGCTCACGCCCAGGGCGGTGAACCAGATGCCGACCACCGGCCAGGCAGCCAGGAAGAAGTGCAGGCTGCGGCTGTTGTTGAAGCTGGCGTATTGGAAGATCAGGCGACCGAAGTAACCGTGGGCAGCCACGATGTTGTAGGTCTCTTCCTCTTGGCCGAACTTGTAGCCGTAGTTCTGGGACTCGCTCTCGGTGGTTTCACGCACCAGGGAGGAGGTCACCAGGGAGCCGTGCATGGCGGAGAACAGGCTGCCGCCGAACACACCGGCCACACCCAGCATGTGGAAGGGGTGCATCAGGATGTTGTGCTCAGCCTGGAACACCAGCATGTAGTTGAAGGTGCCGGAGATGCCCAGGGGCATGGCGTCCGAGAAGGAGCCCTGACCGAAGGGATACACCAGGAACACAGCGGAAGCAGCGGCCACGGGTGCGCTGTAAGCAACGCAGATCCAGGGGCGCATGCCGAGGCGGTAGGAGAGTTCCCACTCGCGGCCCATGTAGGCGTAGATGCCGATCAGGAAGTGGAAGACCACCAGCTGGAAGGGACCGCCGTTGTACAGCCACTCGTCGAGGCTGGCGGCTTCCCAGATGGGGTAGAAGTGCAGACCAATGGCGTTGCTGGAGGGGATCACAGCGCCAGAGATGATGTTGTTGCCATACATCAGGGAGCCGGCAACGGGCTCACGGATGCCGTCGATGTCGACGGGGGGTGCTGCGATGAACGCAACGATGAAGCAGATGGTGGCGGCCAGCAGGCAAGGAATCATCAGCACGCCGAACCAGCCCACATAGAGGCGGTTATCGGTGCTGGTGACCCAGTCGCAAAACTGGTTCCACGCAGAAGCGCCTTGGCGCTGCTGGATGGTGGTGGTCATGAGTACGGGATGGGGAATGCCTTGCGGCCCGGAGGCTTGGGGCGGGTAAGTAGGGCCGGAGTTCCGGCGTGCTCGCAATGTAACGGAAGGTTGCGCGGTTTGTAAACCCCTGTTGCGCCGTTCCCATCCCCGGCTGGGCCGCCATCAAAAAGCCCCCGCCGGGGCGGGGGCTGAGGGGGCCCGCCAATCGGGCCGTCTGATGGGCTTCAGCCCGATGCTCTTCAGCCGATGGCCGGGGCGGTGAGGGCCACGGGGGTCACCGTGGACGCCGCCAGGTCGAGCGGGAAGTTGTGGGCGTTGCGCTCGTGCATCACTTCCATGCCCAGGTTGGCGCGGTTGAGCACGTCAGCCCAGGTGGGCAGCACCCGACCCTGGGCATCCAGGATCGACTGGTTGAAGTTGAAGCCGTTCAGGTTGAACGCCATGGTGCAGATGCCCATGGAGGTGAACCAGATGCCCACCACCGGCCAGGCACCCAGGAAGAAGTGCAGGCTGCGGCTGTTGTTGAACGAGGCGTACTGGAAGATCAGGCGACCGAAGTAACCGTGGGCAGCCACGATGTTGTAGGTCTCCTCCTCCTGGCCGAACTTGTAGCCATAGTTCTGGGACTCGGTCTCGGTGGTTTCGCGCACCAGCGAGGAGGTCACCAGCGAGCCGTGCATGGCGGAGAACAGGCTGCCGCCGAACACACCAGCCACACCCAGCATGTGGAAGGGGTGCATCAGGATGTTGTGCTCAGCCTGGAACACCAGCATGTAGTTGAAGGTGCCGGAGATGCCCAGGGGCATGGCGTCCGAGAAGGAGCCCTGACCGAAGGGATACACCAGGAACACAGCGGAAGCAGCGGCCACGGGTGCGCTGTAAGCAACGCAGATCCAGGGGCGCATGCCGAGGCGGTAGGAGAGTTCCCACTCGCGGCCCATGTAGGCGTAGATGCCGATCAGGAAGTGGAAGACCACCAGCTGGAAGGGACCGCCGTTGTACAGCCACTCGTCGAGGCTGGCGGCTTCCCAGATGGGGTAGAAGTGCAGACCAATGGCGTTGCTGGAGGGGATCACAGCGCCAGAGATGATGTTGTTGCCATACATCAGGGAGCCGGCAACGGGCTCACGGATGCCGTCGATGTCGACGGGGGGTGCTGCGATGAACGCAACGATGAAGCAGATGGTGGCGGCCAGCAGGCAAGGAATCATCAGCACGCCGAACCAGCCCACATAGAGGCGGTTATCGGTGCTGGTGACCCAGTCGCAAAACTGGTTCCACGCAGAAGCGCCTTGGCGCTGCTGGATGGTGGTGGTCATGAGTACGGG
>BJHC01000157.1:2556-4143 GCA_014191535.1 Cyanobium sp.
AAGGAATCATCAGCACGCCGAACCAGCCCACATAGAGGCGGTTATCGGTGCTGGTGACCCAGTCGCAAAACTGGTTCCACGCAGAAGCGCCTTGGCGCTGCTGGATGGTGGTGGTCATGAGTACGGGTTACGTAGAGCTCCTGGCTGGGCCTGACGGCTCACCAGGGGCAGGAAGGAAGGACAGGTCGGATGACCGCCCTGCCGCGGTGAATGTAACGGATGTTTGCGCCCTGTTGCGACCCTTTAAGGCTCCAGGGGCGCGGTTGCACCAGAAGCAGTGCTAATCAGTGGCATCAGCGCCGCTTGTACTGCTGTGGGTGCCGGGCGGCTGATCACCTGGAGTCCCAGCGTCACCCTGGTGCCCAGCCGCGGCTGCTTCAACCACTGCGGCTATTGCAGCTTTCGCGTGCCCCTCGACCAGGCCAGGCCCCTGGAGCTGTCGCAGGCCCTGGAGCTGCTGCAGCGGCGGCCCGAGGCGCGGGAGGTGCTGCTGCTCAGCGGCGAGGTGGCGCCGGCCTCGCCCGAGCGTCCGGAGTGGCTTCGGCGTTTGCTGGCCCTCAGCCGCCTGGCCCTGGCCCAGGGCCGGCTTCCCCACACCAATGCGGGCCCCCTGGCCCTGGCGGAAATGGCGGCCCTGGCCCGGCTCAACCCCTCGATGGGGTTGATGCTTGAGGGACTGGGGCCCGCCTATGGGCCCCTGCACCGCCAGGCCCCCAGCAAGCGTCTTGGGGTGCGGTTGGGGCAGCTGGAGCAGGCCGGCCGTCTTGGCCTTCCCTTCACCACGGGGTTGTTGCTGGGGGTGGGGGAATCCCAGGCCGACCGCCGCCGGGGCTTGGAGTGCCTGGCGGCCCTGCAACGCCGCTGGGGGCACCTCCAGGAGGTGATCCTGCAGCCCTGGCGCCCCGATGGTGAGCAGGGGCGGCCCCTGGATGCCCAGGAACGCCGCGACCTGTTGGCCACCATCGCCCTGGCCCGCCGGTTGCTGCCGCCGGAGGTGCACCTGCAGATGCCCCCCAACCTGTGGCCGCTGGCGGCCCTGCCGGAGGCCCTGGAGGCCGGCATCGACGACCTGGGCGGCATCGACAGTGCTGATGTGATCAACCCCGCGTATCCCCAGCCTTCGCCCCAGCAGCTGGCGGCGCTGTTGGAGCCGCAGGGGTGGCGGCTACGGCCGCGGCTCTGCGTGCACCGGCGCTGGTGGCCCTGGCTGCCGCCGGCGCTGCAGCGGCGGGTGCAGCGCCTGGCCCATCAGCTGGAGGGGGCTTGCGCCTCGGCCGCCGACCACGCTTGTTAGCGTCCGCTCTTGCCTTGGCGTGCCGTTTGAGTCAGCCCACCCCCGGTGATCAGCGGGTGCTGCTGGTGCGGCTGCCCTGCAACCCGATCTTTCCGATTGGCCCGGTGTACCTGGCCGATCACCTGCACAAGCAGTTTCCGGCCCTGCCGCAGCAGATCCTCGACCTGGCGGCGGTGCCGCTGCTGGACGTGGAGGCGGTGCTGTTGGAGCGCATCGACGCCTTCCGACCCACCCTCCTGGTGTTCTCCTGGCGGGACATTCAGATCTATGCGCCGGTGGATGGCCGCGGTGGC
>BJHC01000158.1 GCA_014191535.1 Cyanobium sp.
CCGCGGCGTGGAGGTGAAGAGCGCCCGTGAGATCGACACCATGCGCCAGGCCAGCCGCATCGTGGCCACGGTGCTGCGCGAGATCATCGCGATGGCCGCCCCGGGCATGACCACCGGCGACCTCGATGCCCATGCCGAACGGCGCATCCGCGAGATGGGTGCGGTGCCCAGCTTCAAGGGCTATCACGGCTTTCCCGCCAGCATCTGTGCCTCGATCAACCACGAGGTGGTGCATGGCATCCCCAGCCACAAACGGGTGATCAAGGCCGGCGACCTGGTGAAGATCGATACGGGTGCCTATTTCGACGGCTACCACGGCGACAGCTGCGTCAGCATCTGCGTCGGCGAAGGGGTTCCCGATCAGGCCCGCACCCTCTCGCGGGTGGCCCAGGAGTCGTTGATGAAGGGGCTCGCCACCATCAAGGCCGGCAGCACGTTGCTCGATCTGGCCGGCGCCGTGCAAGACCACGTGGAGGCCCATGGCTTTGCCGTGGTGGAGGACTACACGGGCCATGGGGTGGGCCGCAACCTGCATGAGGAGCCCTCGGTGTTCAACTACCGCACCCGTGAGCTGCCCAACATGAAGCTGCGGGCTGGGATGACCCTGGCGGTGGAGCCGATCCTCAATGCCGGCAGCAAGGTGTGCCGCACCCTCAAGGACCGCTGGACCGTGGTGACCGTCGATGGCGGCCTGTCCGCCCAGTGGGAACACACCATCGCGGTGACCAGCGACGGCTGCGAAATCCTCACCGACCGCGATTTTTAAGCCCAGCCCTTAGGGGCTTGGGCGGCTCACCAGCGAGAAATACACCCAGCGGCTGATGGTGGCCAGGGGCATCAGCACATAGGTGAGCGGATTGGGGGTCACGATCACCAGGCTGCAGTTCCAGCTCACCTGCCGCAGGATTTCCCTGGCCACAAAGCCGGCATCCATCACGCCGATGGGATTGAGGGCCGAGCGGAATGGGCCCAACACCAGGCGGCGGATGCGCAGCTTCGGTCCCGCCAGGTCGAGGCTGCGCAGGCTGAGCAGCTGCCCCTGCAGGCGTTTGCTCAATTCATAGAGGGGGCTCACCGCCGCCTGGATTTCAGCTTCGGAGGTGTTGACCCACAGCTCCCGGCGGGGCCGCTCCGGTGGGTCGGCCTGGGCGAGGCGAGCGAACAGCTCCAGCAGCCGCCAGCTGCTGAGGGCATTCACCTCCAGGGAGCGCTCGATGGCCTCGGCGCTGCGGTTGCCATGGCTGTTGAAGCCATGGTTGATCACCAGCAGGTCGCACGCTTCCAGCACCGCCTCCAGCGCCTGCTCTTGCCCGGTGCGCCATGGCACCTGCCGCAGGGGGATGGCGGTGCCGCTGGCATCGCACAGCTCCAGCGGCTCGCTGCGGGTGGTGAGCGCCACCAACGAGGCCCCTTGCTGGTGGAGCTGGCGCAGCAGGGCCTGGCCCAGGCTGCCGCTGGCGCCGGTGATTGCCACGGTGCGTCCTTGTAGGGGCAGCGAGACCATGGGGCTGAAGCGCTGCCGCCAGCTTGCGCCATGGGGGCGCTGTTGGCAGCGATTGTGCCGCCGGCTGCGCCTAGATTCGCCCGAACCGTGTCGCTCCCATGGGCCAGGACAGTGCGTTCGCCGACGCCCGTTCGGCAGCCGGTTCGGGGGCGCTGCTGATCGGCTCCTGCCAGGCCTTCAGCGGTAAGTCAGCGGTGGTGCTCGGCTTGGCCCGGTTGCTGTTGCAGCAGGGGGTGCCCGTGCGCCTGGGCAAACCCCTGGCCGACAGCGCTGAGGCCACGCCCGCCGGGGCTGAGCTGATTGACGATGACGTGCGTTTTGTGGGCCAGGTGCTCGGCTTGGCCGACGATCAGCTGGTGCCGTCGGTGCAGCTGCAGGGCAGCGACACCGCCCGGCAGCGGCTGCTGGCCGGGGATCTGCAGGCCGGAGAGGGGTTTGAGCGGCTGCGGCAACGGCTGCAGGCCCAGGCGGAGGGACTGACCCTGCTGGAGGCTTCCGGCAACCTGCACGACGGCCTGCTCTACGGCCTCAGCCTGGCCCAGGTGGCCCAGGGGCTGCAGGCCCCGGTGCTGCTGGTGCACGCCTGGGAGGCCTGCAGCAGTGTGGAGCCGCTGCTGGCGGCCCAGCGGCAGTTGGGGGATCTGCTCTGTGGTGTGGTGCTGAATGGGGTGCCGCCCGAGCAGGTGGAGGCCCTGCGTGCCGATGTGGTGCCGGCCCTGGAACAGCTGGGCTTGCCGGTGCTGGGGGTGATGCCCCGCTCCCCGCTGCTGCGCAGCGTCACCGTGGAGGAGCTGGTGCGCCGGCTGGATGCCCGCGTGCTCTGCTGCCACGACCGCCTGGATCTGTTGGTGGAAACCCTTTCGATCGGCGCCATGAATGTGAACTCCGCCATGGAGTTCTTCCGCCGTCGCCGCAACATGGCCGTGGTGACGGGCGCCGATCGCACCGACATCCAGCTGGCGGCCCTGGAGGCCTCCACCCAGTGCCTGATCCTCACCGGCGCCGGCGAGCCCCTGCCGCAGTTGATCTCCCGGGCGGAGGAGCTGGAGGTGCCCCTGCTCAAGGTGGAGCACGACACCCTCACCACCGTGGAGGTGGTGGAAAGCACCTTCGGCCACGTGCGCCTGCATGAATCGGTGAAGGCCACCTTTGCCTTCCGGTTGGTGGAGGAGCACTGCGATTTCCGGCCCCTGCTGGCGCGGCTGCGGCTGCCGGTAACCGCTTGAACACTGCTAGTTTCGAGCTGTCAGCAGGTGGCGTGCGTTGACCCGGTCTCTCGATTTACCGGCCCTCGACCGGATTGACACCCTGGCCCAAGAGCTGGCGATGCTGCAGGACCGCAGCAAGCGCCGCATCGCCATCCTCGGCAGCCGCCATGTGCCCGTGGTGTCGGTGCATCTGGTGGAACTGGTGGCCCGCTCCCTGGCCCAGGAGGGCCACAGCCTGATCACCTCCGGCTCCCTGGGGGTGAATGCCGCGGTGATCCGCGGCGTGTTGGAGGTGGATGCCTCACGGCTCACGGTGCTGCTGCCCCAGAGCCTTGATCGCCAGCCCAGCGAATCGCGCGAACAGCTCGAGCGCGTGCTCCATCTGGTGGAGAAGCCCGAGAACGATGAGCTCCCCCTGCCGATGGCCAGCAGCCTCTGCAACCAGGAGATCATCCGCCGCTGCGACCAGCTGATCTGTTACGCCTTCCACGACAGCGAAACCCTGATCGCCAGCTGCCGCACCGCCGAAGACATGGGCAAGGTGGTCAGCCTGATGTATTTCGACTGACGCTCAGGCGGCGGCAGCCAGGGCGGCCTTGAGCCCTTCCAGGTAGAGCAGCCCCGTGCACACCATGGCGCCAGCCCAGCAGAGGGAGCGCAGCGGCGGCAGGTTGGCCACGTAGGCGGCGATGTAGGCCAGCCGCAGGCCGGGGTAGAGCCAGGCGGCGGCGGTGGCCACGGGGTTGTGCACCTGGGTGATCAGGCACAGCAGGGCCGCCGGCGCAAACAGGGTGAAGGCCTCAAAGCTGTTGAGATGGGCCCAGTTGGCCCGTTTGCCCCACTCCGGTAGCCGGTCGGCCATGGCCCGTGGGGCCGCCAGGTCGCTCAGTTGGAAGTTGGCCTGGGAGCGGGCGGCCCCCAGTGGCACCAGGCTGCCCACCACCACCCCAGCGGCGAGCAGCAGCGACCAGGCAAAGCTCGCGTCCACGCAGATCAGCGCCGCGGCGGCGCAGGCGAATCAATAACTCTTTTCTAGGGTGTGGGCCTTGCCCACTGCTGTCCCATGGCCGATACCTATTCCTTCGACGTCGTGTCCGACTTCGACCGTCAGGAGCTGGTGAACGCCCTCGACCAGGTGCGCCGCGACGTGTCCACCCGCTACGACCTCAAGGACTCCAACACCGAGATCGACCTGGAGGAGGCCAGCTTCACGATCACCACCGCCAGCGACATGACCCTGCAGGCGGTGGAGGATGTGCTGCGGCAGAAGGCCACCAAGCGCAATCTCTCGCTGAAGATCTTCGACTTCCAGACCCCCGAGCCCGTGGGGGGCAACCGCCTCAAGCAGGTGGTGAAGCTGCGCAAGGGCCTCACGCAGGAGTTGGCCAAGCAGCTGAGCAAAACCGT
>BJHC01000159.1 GCA_014191535.1 Cyanobium sp.
ATTTCTACAGCGTCGATCTGCGGGGGCTGCCCACGGAAGCCGCCTGGGATCTGGGACGTCGCAGCGCCGAGCTGCTTCTGGACCAGCATCTGATGGAGGAAGGGGAGCCCCTCCGCCACCTGGCCCTGTCCGTGTGGGGCACCAGCACCATGCGCAATGGTGGCGAAGACATTGCCCAGGCCCTGGCTCTGCTGGGCGTGCGGCCGGTTTGGGACGGCCCCAGCCGCCGCCTGGTGGACCTTGAGCTGATTCCCCTGCAGAGCCTGGGCCGCCCCCGGGTGGATGTGACCTTGCGCATCTCCGGGCTGTTCCGCGATGCCTTCCCG
Source organism: Cyanobium sp. (assembly GCA_014191535.1). Taxonomy (GTDB): domain Bacteria; phylum Cyanobacteriota; class Cyanobacteriia; order PCC-6307; family Cyanobiaceae; genus Vulcanococcus. The sequence continues at coordinate 327 of BJHC01000159.1, forward strand.
CAGCTGGTGGCCTGGTTCAACCGCGCCACCACGCTGGTGGCGACCTGCGATGAACCCGACGCGGAGAACCCCCTGGCGGCGGCCTACCGCCTGGATGGACAACCCTGGCGGGTCTATGGCTCCGCGCCGGGGGCCTATGGCGCTGGCCTGCAGGGGTTGATCGACAGTGGCGACTGGGACAGCCGCTCCGACCTGGCGGAAGCCTTCCTCAACTGGAGCAGCTGGCGCTACGAAGGGCTGGGGGGTGCCGATGGCACGGGCGGCAACCTCAGCATTGAGGCCGACCGCACGGGGTTGGAGCAACGCCTGGCTGCGGTGCAGGTGGTGCTGCACAACCAGGACAACCGCGAACATGACCTGTTCGACTCCGATGACTACTACCAGTTCCAGGGGGGGCTGAGTGCCGCCGTGGAACGGGTTCGCGGTGTGGCGCCCCAGCTGTGGTTCGGCGACCACTCACGCCAGCAACGGCCGCGCCTGCACCGGCTGGAGCGGGAGTTCGACAAGGTGCTGCGCTCCCGTCTGCTCAATCCCCGATGGATTGAAGGCATGCAGCAGCACGGCTACAAGGGCGGCTTCGAGATGGCGGCCAGCCTCGACTACCTCTTCGCCTACGACGCCAGCACCGACCGCATCCCGGACTGGAGCTATGGCGCCCTCTGCGACCGTTGGCTTGGCGATGCCTCGGTGCTGGCCTTCCTGCGCCGCTGCAATCCCTGGGCCCTACGCGACATGGCGGAGCGGCTGCTGGAGGCCCACCACCGCGGCCTCTGGGAAGGGGCCGCGGTGGAACAACTGGAGGGCCTGCGGGCGTTGGTGCTGGAGTCAGAAGCCCTGGTGGAGGGCTGAGATCAGCTGTTGAGGTCCTTGGCCCAGCCCTTGAAGGCGCTGATGTCGCCGGGTTTGGCCGTCGACGGGTTGCTGATCTGGGGTTGCGCGTCGTCGCTGCTGGAGGCCTTCTTCGGGGCCGCCACGCCGGGGGTGTTCACGGCAACGGCCGAGCCCTTCATGCGCTGATCGAGCTCCGCCTTGCTCATCTGCTCGGCGAAGGTCTTTTTCACCGGCTTGGGCACGCCGCCGGTGAGGTTGATCTCCTCCTCCACCTTGACGCTGCCCCCCAGGCCTGGGCTCATCTTCTCGAGGCGCGATTCCATCGACGCCACTTCCTCAACCCGCTCGCCACCGGCTGGGTTGGCGGCGGTGCCGGGGAAGGTGCGGCGAATCGTGTTGGAGCGCCGCATGAAGTTCACATCGCCCATGCTGCTGGAGGCATCGGCATCCAGGAAGAAGGCCTCCTCCTGCTTGGCGGGCTTGGCCTGGGTGTTGGTGGTCACCGATTTGGAACCACCGAGCAAACGATCAAACAGGCCCATCGACGGGGAGCAATGGCTGCGGGAACCCTAGCGGCCACGGAGCTCCAGACCATGGGTATCGGTACCGCAACTTCGCAGAAGTCCGTGCTGGCTGAGCTGCTGGGCGATGGCCTCACAGACCAGGGGTGTCGGCGACCAACGGGCCTGCATGGCGTAGTCGTAATAGGCCTCTGCCCCGTCGAATCCCTGCGCTGCCGCCGCGGCAATCAACCGCTGAAAGGGCAGCCGGTAGCGCCCGGGATGGGCCAGCAGGGCCAGGCCCCCCGCCCCATGGATGCGGCGCCGCACTTCGGAGGCCTGCAGGGCGTCGCCGATGGCCGCCTGGCCCTGGCTGTAGGGGGCCAGATCCGCATGGCCGAGCTCGAAGCCCAGGGCCAGGACGTGCACCAGGCACCCCTCCAGCAGGCAGCTGATCTCCATGCCACTCCACAGGGTGGGAACGGTCTGCCCCGCCTGGCGCTGGCGGTCGAACCAGGCCCCCAGCGGGCCATGGGCCGCGACGCTGTGGTGATCCGTGACGGCGATGTGCCGCAGCCCCAGCGCTACGGCCTGTTGCCCCAGGGCCTCAGGCTGCAGGCTGCCGTCACTGCAGGTGGTGTGGCAGTGGAAATTGAGCTCGGTGGGGCAGCTGCCGGGGTGCACCTCCGCCAGCACGGCCCGCAGGGGATGGCTCATGGGGCGGCGGCAAGCCGTTCCGCCCGTAGCCGGCGCCAACGGGCATAGAACTGGATCGAAGCGGCCATGAACACCACCAGGGCCACCATGAACCAGGTGGCTGCCCCCGTGGGGAACTGGTTCTTGAACACCACCAGCATCACCACCATCACCAGCAGCAGGGTGGGCAGCTCATTCAGGGCCCGCAACTGCTTGGGACTCCACCCGCAGCTGCCCGCCTGCAGCTGTGCCATCAACCGATAACAGAAGGCGTGGTAGGCCAGCAGGGCCGCCACCAGGGCCAATTTGGCGTGCATCCAGCCCTGGTGCAGCCAGGCGGGATTGCTCACCAGCAGTCCGATGGCCATGGCCACCGCCACCACCATGCCGGGGGTGGTGATGATGTTGGCCAGCCGCCGTTCCATCAGGGCGTATTGGTCTTGAAAAGCGGAGCGCAGTGCGGGCTCGAGCTCCTCAGCTTCGCGGTGGTAGATGAACAACCGCACCAGATAGAACAGGCCCGCAAACCAGACGACCACCCCCACGATGTGGAGGGTCTTGAACCAGAGGTACGCCTCAGGGGGCAGGGCCGCCAGGGTCATCAGCCGCCGGAACTGAACAGGCCATCAAGGTAGATCTCGCGCCCCTCAGGTGCTGCGCGCTGCTGTCAGTGCTGAGCACCGTTGTCACATGGGGCGTCGATGCTCGGCAGCGGTCTGCCGGATGGCCGCCAGCTCGTCGGGGGCCAGTTTCTCCAGTTGCTTGAACACCAGGGCCATGCGGGGGTTGCTGCGCAACCGATCCCGGTGGCGGGCCAGAAAATCCCAGTAGAGACTGTTGAACGGACAGGCCTTGACGCCATGGCGTTGCTTGACGTCGTACTGGCACCCCTGGCAATAGGTGCTCATCCGCCGGATGTAGTTGCCGCTGGCGGCGTAGGGCTTGCTGGCCAGGCGTCCGCCATCGGCGTAGACCCCCATGCCCAGCACGTTGGTCTGCATCACCCAGTCGTAGCCGTCGATGAACTGGCGATGGAACCACTCCGTGAGGGCCTGGGGATTCAGGCCCGCCAGCAGCCCGTAATTGGCCAGCACCATCAAGCGCTGGATGTGATGGGCATAGGCGCTGTCCTCAATCTCCTGGAGCACCGTGTCCATGCAGGCCATGCCGCTGCCCCCACCGTTCTCCATCCAGGCCGGTAGGGGCTCCTGGGCTTCGAGCTGATTGCTCTCGCCATAGGCGGGCCCAAACCAGTGGTAGAGGCCATGGGTGTACTCACGCCACCCCAGGATCTGGCGGATGACGCCCTCCAGGCAGGCCAGCGGCACGGCGTGGTCGCGTCCGGCCTGCTCCAAGGCACGAATCACCTCCAGGGGGTGGAGCAAACCGAGATTCAGGTAGGGGGAGAGCAGCGCGTGCCACAGGGTGGGTTCGCCGCTCACCATGGCGTCCTGGTAGGGGCCAAATCCCGCCAGGCGGGTGGCGATGAAGTGCTCCAGCACCGCCAGGGCCTGGGCGCGGGTGACCCCCCACCGGAAGGGCTCCAACCGACCGGGCAGGGGTGGCAGTCCGCCCTGCTGGCGCTGCTGATCCAGCTGCTGCACGCGCTCGATCACCGCTTCGGTGACGGTGTCTGGTTCAAACCACAGCGGTTCGGGGCCCCGCAACCCCTTGGTGGGGGGGCGCCGGTTGTCGTGGTCGTAATTCCATTGGCCCCCCAAGGGCTGTGCCGTCGCCCCCTCACCCTCCATCAGCACGGCA
>BJHC01000160.1 GCA_014191535.1 Cyanobium sp.
GTGGGGGCTGATGCGGTCGTGACCCTGCGCCTGCATAAGGAGCGCATGCAGCAGCAGCTGCTGACCTCCCTGGAGAGCTACCACCGCCAGTACGGCCTCACCCATGCGCGCCTGGAGCGCTGCGGCGCTGCCGTGCCGGTGCTCCATCCCGGGCCCGTGAACCGTGGGGTGGAACTGAGTGGCGCCCTGCTCGATGATCCGCAGCGCTCCCTGGTGGAGGAGCAGGTGACCAACGGCATCCCGATCCGGATGGCGTTGCTGTATCTGCTGGCGGCCAGTTGAGCGCTGGGGAGCGTTTGTGTCTGCTCAGAGGAGCTTGAAGCCCTCCAGCAGCAGCCCATAGCTGAACCCCATCCGGGTCATGTCCACCAGCTCCAGCCCCAGCCGATCCCCGGGGCGCCGGCGCAGGGGCCCCCGCAGCCGGATGGCGATTTCAATCAGCACCACGCACAGCAGGGCCGCCACCGGATCCAGGAAGGCCCGCGCGCCGGTGAGGGTGCCGATGGCGTTGCCCAGCACAAACGCCCCGAGCAGCACGATCAACAGCAGCGACAACCGTCGCCAGGGGTTGCTGGCCCATTGCTCCAGTCGGGGCCAGGCTCCGCCGAGGCTGCGCTGCAGCCGGGTTCGTTGCGGCGGCGGGAACGTGCTCAATCAGCCGTCGCTGTCTTTTTTGCGGGCGCCTTTGCCTTCCAGCAGCTCCAGCAGGGCTTCCATCTGGGCCATCACGCCACGCACTTCACCGGCTTCGGGCAGCAGGCCGTCTTCCATGACGCCCTGGTGCATTTCACGCAGCTCCTGGCGGATGTAGCGCAGGTGGCTCACCACCTGCTCACGCTTCGACTGCGACATCTGCTGGGCCGGAAACCGGGAACATTTGTGTCCCTTTTACCGCATCGCCCCGCAGACACCAAAGATTACTTCTGGCCGAAGCGTGCTTTCGCCTCTTCAAAGAAGGCCAGATCGATCCCATCGCGGCCGCTCTCGCCCGCCAGTGCTTCGATGCGCTTGCGCACCGCCGGCCGCACGAAGAAGGGAACCTCCTTCAATTTGGCTTCCGCTTCAGCACTCCAATTCATCGCCGGTTGATCGCTGCGCCATCGCCTCAGAGTCGCGCACCCGGCGCGGTTCTAAAGGTGGATGGAGAATAGGGGACTCGAACCCCTGACCTCTGCGGTGCGATCGCAGCGCTCTACCAGCTGAGCTAATTCCCCGGTGTGGACCCCGCTGCGGCAGCGTCCTGGCCAGAACTTATCAGCCTTTGCCAGCCCTGCACCCCTGCCATGACTGACGCCCCCACCATCACCGCAGAGCTGATCGCCTCCCTGGATGAGGCCTCGATGGCGGCCCTGGCCCAGCGCCTCGAGGAGGACGACTACCCCAGCCCCTTCGCTGGGCTGCAGGACTGGCATCTGCTGCGGGCCGTGGCGATTCACCGCCCCGACCTGGCCCGCCCCTACGTGCACCTGGTGGATCAGGAACCCTTCGATGAGGACTGAGCCGCTCGGCCCCCAGGATCCGCTGGCGGGCCGGCGCATCCTGGTGGGCATCAGCGGCAGCATCGCCGCGGTGAAGCTGCCGCTGGTGGTGAGCGCCCTGGCCAAGCGCGGCGCGGAGGTGCGCTGCGTGCTCACCCCCAGCGCCGAGCGGCTGGTGAGCCCGGTGGCCCTGGCCAGCCTCAGCCGTCAGCGCTGCTGGTTGGATGCCGATCAGTGGAGCCACACCGCCGCCCGGCCCCTGCACGTGGAGCTGGCGGAATGGGCGGAGCTGGTGCTGTTGGCACCGTTGTCGGCCACCAGCCTGGGCCGCTGGGTGCATGGCCTGGGCGACAGCCTGTTGGCTTCGACCCTGCTCGCCACCGAGGCCCCGGTGCTGGCGGCCGCCGCCATGAACACCACCATGTGGGCCTCCCCGGGGGTGCTGGCCAATTGGCAGCAGCTGCAGGGGTTTGAACGGGTGTTGCCCCTGGGCCCCGCTGAGGGGTTGCTGGCCTGCGACCGCCAGGGCACGGGCCGGATGGCGGAGCCGGAGTTGCTGCTGCTCGCCCTGGACTCCCTGGCCAGCTGGGGCTGGCGGCGGGACTGGCAGGGGCGCCGCCTGTTGGTGACCGCCGGCCCCACCCGCGAATGGTTGGATCCGGCCCGTTGCATCAGCAACCCCAGCACCGGCCGCATGGGGGTGCTCCTGGCCCAGGCCGCCCGGCTGCGGGGGGCGGAGGTGCAACTGCTGCATGGTCCGCTGCAGGTGGAGCCCGCCTGGTTGGAGGGGCTCAGCTGCCAGCGCATCGATACCGGTGCCGAGCTCCAGCAGCAGCTGCGCCAGCGCCAGAGCGGGGTTGAGGCCATCGCCATGGCCGCCGCCGTCGCGGACCACCGGCCTGCGGATCCCCAGGCCGACAAGCTCGACAAGCAGGCCCTCGAAGCCCATCTGGCCGCCGGTTGGCAGATGGTGCCCGATCTGCTGCAGGAGCTGGTGCAACAGCGCCCGCCCGGGCCGCGGATTCTGGGCTTTGCCGCCCACAGCGGCGATGTGTTGCCCCAGGCCCAGGCCAAGTTCGCCCGTAAGGGCTGCGACCTGCTGTTCGCCAATCCGATCGATCAGGCCGGAACGGGCTTTGGCGCGGCCAGCAACCAGGGCTGGTTGCTGGGGCCGGGTGGGGCGGTGGAGCCGATCGCACCGCAGCCCAAGCTGGCGGTGGCCCATCGCCTGCTCTCGGCGTTGGTGGCGCTGCTGCCGCCGGGCTAGCGCTCAGGCGGCCAGGGCGGAGTCGTCGTCGCCGCTCTGCAGCAGATCCATGAAGGTGCGCAGTTGCAGGCGCGGGATGTAGGGCCAACCGCCACTGCGTTCCATGCCCTGGAGCAGGTTGAACAGCTCGCCGCGGTCGGCGGGCAGGCTGGCGCGGAAGGGGCCGTCCTGGATGGTGCGGTGCAGATCCTCCAGGCGGCGCAGCAGCAGCAGCAGCGCTTCCGGGTCGCCATCCACCTCGGCGGCCAGCCCCTGCAGCCCGGCCAGTTCGCTGCTCAACCGTGCCTCCCAGTCGTTTTGGGCCAGACGCTCGGACGGGGGTGTTTCGGGGCTGCCAGCGCTCATCGGGGGGTGATCAACCGCTCTCGCATACAGGTTGTTGAGAGCCGCGACATGGTACGCGGAATGGGCTTTTTGCACCGGTAGTATCCCGAGCGGGCGCACCCCAACCAGAGGTTTTCCCCGCCAGACCGGCTTCTCCCCATGCGTTTCCGTCCCCTGCTGGCCATCGTGCTGGCGCTCTGTCTGACCCTCGTCACCGCCTGCAGCGGTGGTGCCAAGGCGGTCGACCGGGCCAACCTGACCTACGACGACATCCACAACACCGGTCTGGCCAACGACTGCCCGACCCTGCCGGATTCGGCCCGTGGCTCCATCAGCCTCGACGGCTCCAGCAAGTACCAGCTGCGCGAGATCTGCATGCACCCCGCTGAGGTGTATGTGAAAGGTGAACCCACCAACAAGCGTCAGGAGGCCCAGTTCGTGGCCACCAAAATCCTGACCCGCTTCACCACCAGCCTCGACCAGGTGTACGGCGACCTGACGGTCACCGGCAACGGCATCAACTTCAAGGAGCTCGGCGGCATCGACTTCCAGATCGTCACCGTGCTGCTGCCCGGTGGTGAGGAAGTGCCCTTCACCTTCTCCAGCAAGGACCTCGAAGCCACCGCCGATGGCGCCGCCATCAGCACCAGCACCGACCTGAGCGGCAGCTACCGCGTGCCCAGCTACCGCACCTCCAACTTCCTGGATCCCAAGGGCCGTGCCCTCACCACCGGTGTGCAGTACGCCCAGGGTCTGGTGGCTCTGAACGGCCAGGACGATGAGCTGGCTCGCGAGAACAGCAAGCGCTACATCGACGGCACCGGCGAGATGAATCTCTCGATCACCAAGGTGGATGCCTCCACCGGTGAATTCGCCGGCGTGTTCACCGCCATCCAGCCCTCCGACACCGACATGGGCAGCCATGACCCGGTGGACGTGAAGATCACCGGCCAGGTGTACGGCCGTCTCGAGAAGGTCTGAACCAGATCGGCGTTCTTCGTGCAAGGGGGCCACAGGCCCCCTTTTTTTTGTGGCCCGGC
>BJHC01000161.1 GCA_014191535.1 Cyanobium sp.
TGCGTGCCCACTAAACGCTGGGATTTGGCCAGGCGTCGTGGGGCACCCGCTGGCGGAACAGATCCACCAGCCGTTCAATCACCGCTTCGATGGCGAGGCCGTCGGTGATTAGTTCCACGGCATCCTCGGCCTGGGTGAGCGGAGCCACCGCCCGGGTGGAGTCGAGGTGATCGCGTTCGGCGATCTGGGCCTCCAGCTCGCCCAAGGCCGGCACCGCAAAGCCGCGCTGCTGCAGGTCGAGGGCGCGCCGGCGTGCTCGCTCAGCGGTGGTGGCGGTGAGAAACACCTTCAGTTCGGCATCGGGAAACACCGCCGTGCCGATGTCGCGGCCTTCCGCCACCAGGCCTCCCCGCTCCCCCATGGCCTGCTGCTGGCGGGTGAGGGCATCGCGGACGCAGGCGTGGGCTGCCACCACCGACACCTGGCCGGTGACCTCTGGCGAGCGGATCGCTTCGGTGACCTCATGGCCGTTGATGCTCACCCGCTGGCCGCCGCTGGCGGCTGTGCTCAGTTGCAGCTCCAGGCCCTCCAGCAGCGGCGCCACGGCGCCGGCATCGTCGGGGGCAACGCCGCTGCGCTGCACCCACCAGGTCACCGCCCGGTACATGGCGCCTGTGTCGAGGTAGATCAGCCCGAGCCGCTCCGCGAAGGCGCGGGTCACCGTGCTCTTGCCCGCACCGGCGGGGCCGTCAATGGCAACGATGGGGGCTCGGCTCATCAGAAAGACGTGATCGATCAGGCGGGTGGGCCCGCAGTGGGCCGCCGCCGCCAGCAGGGTGAGGCCCGTGAGCTGGTGGCGCGGCTGAAGGCTGTGGGCGTTGGTCGCCTCCACATAGTCCACCACCAGCTGCTCCTGCTCCAACTGCTGGCGCACCTGCCCGAGCAGTGCAGCCAGGGGCGTGGGCTCTGCGGTCGCACCGCCCCTGAGCTGTTGGGCTGCGGTGGCGAGGATCCGGGGCAGGGCGGCGGCCCGCCGGCGCTGTTCCCCCTCCAGGTAGCGGTTGCGGGAACTGAGGGCCAGGCCATCCGCCTCCCGCTGGGTGGGGCAGCCCTCCACCTGCACCGCGAGGCCGAGGTCGTGCACCACCCGGCGCAGGATCACCAGCTGCTGCCAATCCTTCTCCCCGAGCAGCAGGCGATCCGGCTGGATCAGGGCCAGCAGGCGCACCACCACCGTGGCCACCCCCTCGAAGTGGCCCGAGCGGTGCGCTCCGCATAACCCCTGCTGCAGCGAGCGAGGCGGTTGTACGCGTGTCAGCTCCGCCTCGCCCTCCGGATAGAGCTCCGCCACGCTCGGGGCAAACAACGCCTGGGCGCCGGCTTCCGCCGCCAGCTGGCGGTCCGCCTCCAGGCTGCGCGGGTAGCGCTCCAGGTCTTCGTTGGGTCCGAACTGCAGCGGGTTCACGAACACGCTTACGAGCACCTGGGGCTGGCCCAGGCCGCCGGTGCGGTTGGCGCGGCGAATCAGGCTCTGGTGGCCGCGGTGCAGGGCCCCCATGGTGGGCACGAAATGCAGCGGTGCCGAACCCCGGCTGCCCAGCCACCGGCGCAGTTCAGCCCTGGTCTGCAGCAGCTGCACGGCTGACCTCCGCTGAGTCGACCCTACCGAACGGGGCTGTGGCCGATGGCTTCGCTCTCAAAGCGCAAAAAAGCCCAGGGGCAGGCCCTGGGCTTGACAGGCTTGGCTGGCTCGATGGCCGGAGCTCAGCGCAGCACTTCCAGTTTCACGCTGGCGGTTCCACTGGAGACGACGCCCAGCTCGCTGGCGGCGCCATGGGCCAGGTCGATCACCCGGTGGCCATGGAAGGGGCCTCGGTCGTTGATCCGCACCACGGCGCTGCGACCGTTGTTGAGGTTGGTGACCCGCACCTTGGTGCCGAAGGGCAGGAAGCGGTGGGCGGCGGTGAGGGTGCCGCGGCGCAGCACTTCACCGCTGGCGGTGCGGTTGCCGTAGAAGCCGGGGCCGTACCAGCTGGCCTGACCACGGCTCACCGAGCGCACCGTGGGCTCAACCCTGGGTTGATCCGATGGCGCGGCGATGGGCAGGGCCGGTGCGGCGGGCCTGTTGAGCGGCGACTCCTCAGCGGACTCGCTGGCCTCGACATTGCGGATGGCCAGTTCGAGCGACGGGGTGCTCTCGGGAACTGCGACACGACCGGTGGTGGCGAAAGCCGGGGTCAGGGCAGAGCTGCCGGAGAGGAGGAGGGCGGAACCGCCCAGAAGAAGAAAGCGACGCATAACAGACGGAACTCGCCGCGATGAACGCAGCCGTCACTGGGAAAGACGTGACCCGCCGGCAGAGGAACCAATCAACACTTGGAAAGAAGTTGTTGATGGGAACTGCTGGCGAAGTTCCTAACGGGAATTGACGACGCCGCAAACGTAACTGAGGCTGTGGTGAGATTTGCTCACAAACTGCTGCGGAGGCAATGATCAGCATTTGCGATCAAATTTGCGGATCAATGGCTATCGCTGGGATCTCGCTGGGCGGCAAGGGTGCACTTCGATCAGCAGCTGTGATCACGGCAATAAGCTCCGCTGATCAGAAAATGTGCCGATCCTGATTTCGTCCATCACCGCAGGGCTCGGTTGTGGGTCTGCGGGGTGCCCGCCGGGGCAGGATCAAGGCAGATGGTTGCCTTCCGGGCATGGATTACCGCACTGCTGGCGTTGACGTGGTGGCCGGCCGCGCCTTTGTGGAGCGCATTCGCACCAGCGTGGAGTCCACCCGGCGCCCGGAGGTGGTGGGCGGTTTGGGGGGATTCGGGGGGCTGTGCCGCCTGCCCGCCGGCATGCGCAAGCCCCTGCTGGTGTCCGGCACCGATGGGGTGGGCACCAAGTTGGAGCTGGCCCAGGCCCATGGCCGCCATCACGGTGTGGGCATCGACCTGGTGGCCATGTGTGTCAACGACGTGGTGACCAGTGGCGCCCAGCCCTTGTTTTTCCTGGATTACATCGCCACCGGCAAGCTGGCGCCGGAGGCCATGGCTGCGGTGGTGGAGGGCATCGCCGACGGCTGCCGGCAGAGCGGCTGCGCGCTACTGGGTGGCGAAACGGCCGAGATGCCGGGCTTCTACGGCGCCGGTCGCTACGACCTGGCCGGCTTCTGCGTGGCTGTCGTGGAAGAGGACGAGCTGATTGACGGCAGCCGCGTGCAGGCGGGCGATCAGATCCTGGCGGTGGCCAGCAGTGGCGTGCACAGCAATGGCTTCAGCCTGGTGCGCCGCATCCTGGAGCTGCAGGGTGTGGGGGCTGATCTGCCGCTGCAGCCGGGTGGCCCCGCGGTGCTGGATGCGCTGCTGGAGCCCACCGTGCTCTACCCCGCCTTGGTGGCGGCGCTGCTGGCGGCGCCGGTGGAGCTGCACGGCATGGCCCACATCACCGGCGGCGGCCTGCCGGAAAATCTGCCCCGCACTCTGCCCCCTGGCCTCCACGGCTGGATTGATGCGGCGAGCTGGGAGCGGCCGCCCCTGTTTCGCTGGTTGCAAGAGAAGGGTGAGGTGCCGGAGGCCGACCTCTGGAACACCTTCAATCTGGGGGTGGGGTTTGTGCTGGTGCTCCCTGAAGCGGCGGTGGAGGCCGCTCTGGCGGTGTGCGCCGCCCAGGGCCATCGCGCCTGGCGCCTGGGGGAGGTGCGGGCTGGAGCGGCCCCCGACGCGCAACCCCTGGCCGGTTTACCGACCTGAGTGGCGGCCGCCCCGCCCGAGAATTGCTTCAGCCTGTGCGCCAACGGCGTTTCACCTCGAAACCCTGCCTAAGGTGCGCGCACCGTGGAACACCCACTTCGGTGGTCTGTTGCGCAGCTGCTGACGTCACATCCCTGACCAAGCCAAGAGCACTCCGGCCCTGGTCGGAATCGCTCCTGTTTCGCCTCTGTTTACACAACGCATATCGCAAAAGATATGACCTTTACCGGTTCTCCATCCCCGCTGGCTGCGGCTGCATCGGCTGCGGCCGCTTCAACGGCGATCACCCGTTCCGCGCGTCTGACCCGCCGCCGCAGCTCTGCTGGCCCCGTGCCCCCCAATCGGCCGCTGCGTCCCCGCGAGAGCTACCCCACCCGCAGCAACGTACGGCCCACCTTTCTCACCCTG
>BJHC01000162.1 GCA_014191535.1 Cyanobium sp.
GTGCAGCGGCTCCAGCGGCAGCACCCGCTGGGGCGGAGTGGCGGTGACATCAGGCATGCGCGGGGGGCTGTTGCAGGCAAGAATCGCCCGAAAGGGGCCGATCGCCTGTGACTGACACGAGCCGTTCGCTGCGGCGCATCGCCCTGATCGTGGCCGTGGCCACGGCCCTCAGCAAGTTGGCGGGCCTGGTGCGGCAGCAGGTGATCGCCGCCGCCTTCGGCGTGGGGGCGGCCTACGACGCCTACAACTACGCCTATGTGCTGCCCGGCTTCCTGCTGATCCTGCTGGGGGGCATCAACGGACCCTTCCACAGCGCCATGGTGAGCGTGCTGGCGCGCCGGCCCCGCCAGGAGGGGGCCCATGTGCTGGCGGCGATCAACACCCTGGTGGGGGCGGGATTGCTGGTGGTCACCGTGCTGTTGGTGCTGCTGGCGGACCCGTTGATCACCCTGCTGGGCCCGGGCCTCGATGCCACCCGCCACGACATCGCCGTGCTGCAGCTGCGCTGGATGGCCCCCATGGCCCTGTTCGCGGGGCTGATCGGGCTCGGGTTCGGTGCCCTCAATGCCGCGGATGTGTTCTGGTTGCCGTCGGTGAGCCCGCTGCTCTCCAGCGTGGCGGTGATTGCCGGCATTGCGCTGCTGTGGTGGCAGCTGGGGCCGGCGATCCTCTCCCCCAGCACCGCGGTGATTGGGGGCATCGTGCTGGCCGCCAGCACCACCCTGGGGGCGGTGTTGCAGTGGCTGATTCAGCTGCCGGCCCTCAGCCGCGAAGGCCTCAACAAGCTGCAGCTGGTGTGGGACTGGAAGGATCCCGGCGTGCGGGAGGTGCTCAAGGTGATGGGCCCAGCCACCCTCTCCTCGGGCATGTTGCAGATCAACGTGTTCGTGTCGCTGTTCTTCGCCTCCGGGATGCCGGCGGCGGCGGCGGGCCTGGGCTACGCCAACCTGCTGGTGCAGACGCCCCTCGGGCTGCTCTCCAACGCCCTGCTGGTGCCCCTGCTGCCGGTGTATGCCCGGCTCACGGCCCCGCAGGATCGCCCCGAGCTGATCGGCCGCATCCGCCAGGGGCTGATGCTCTCCAACGCCTCGATGCTGCCCCTGGGGGCGCTGATGGTGGGGCTGGCGGTGCCGATCGTGGCGTTGATCTACGAGCGCGGGGCCTTCAATGCCGATGCGGCTGATCTGGTGGGCCAGCTGTTGATGGCCTACGGCCTGGGCATGCCCGCCTACCTGGCGCGCGATGTGCTGGTGCGGGTGTTCTATGCCCTCGGGGATGGGGTCACCCCGTTCCGCTGGTCGCTGGGGGGCATCGGCCTCAATGCCCTGTTCTGCTGGCTGTTCGTGGGTGGGCCGATCCCCGGCGGCACGATGGTGCTTCCGGCCCTGTACTGCGGCGCCGCGGGCCTGGTGCTGGCCACCGTGGCTGTGAACCTGATCACCTGCCTCGGGCTGTTGCTGGCCCTGCAGGGCCGCCTTGGCGGGCTGCCGTTGCGGGTCTGGGGCCGCGACACCCTGCTGCTGTTTGGGGCGGCCGTGGCCTCCGGGCTGGTGGCCTGGGGGATGGCCACGGCCATCGCCTGGCCCACGGGCTTGGGAGGTCGGCTGCTGGAGTGCAGCTTGGCTGGCGCGGCCTCGCTGCTGGTGTACGGCCTAGTGGCCGGCGCCGCCCGGGTGCCGGAGATGGATCAGCTGATTCGGCAGCTCACGGGGCAACTGAAGGCCCGATTGCCCTTCGCCCGGTAGCAGCAGCCGGCCGCTAGAGCTCCACCACCCGTTCTTCGCGCACCTGGATCGGCAGCTCCAGGTGGCTGCGCCCCACCATCGCGGGGCCATCCACCGAATAAATCCGGGCTTCGATGCCGAAATCGCGGAAGGCGGTTTCCATCTCCTGCATCAAGGCCTTTTCCACCTGGGCCTCGGCATCCACCACCTTGCCGATCAGCCGGCTGCCCAGCCGGCCGATGCGCTGACGCACCACCTCGCGGGCGTTGGTGACCTCGATGACCAGCACGGGGCGGCTGCGGGAGGCGCAACCCTAGCCGTGATTGCCCAGGAGGTCTTCCAGGTCTTGCAGTTGGCCGGCGGGCACCAGCCGCGCCAGGGGCAGGCGGCTGTTGCCACCCCCAATCGGCACCTGCACCGCTTCAAGGGCCTGACGGGCGCACACCCCAGCCCCCTGCTCGAGCCGGGCGGCGCATTCGATCGCCAGGGCTTCCGCCAGGCCCGCATCCCCCAGGTAGAGATGCCAGCCGGCGATCTGGATGTAAATCCGATCGGCGATCTGCTCCTGCAGATCTCGGATCGCGCTGGCGGAGAGGGGCATGGCGGAACCGGGGGCTGTGCTCAGGATGGCGCCTGGGGCCGGCGCACGACCACGCTCACCAATTGGATCAGCACCAGCAGCCCCCAGGCTTCGGTGAGCCAGGCGAGATGGGGCCAGGGGTGGCGCATGTTCTGGACAAACCACAGACCGCTGTTCACGGCGGCGAAGGCCATCGCGTGCAGCACCAGATTCACGATCCGGGCGAAGTGGCGGTAGGTGGGGTCTTCAGGGTCGGCGGGGCCGTACCAACGGATCGGCATGGGGGGCGGGGAGAAGCCAGGGGAGGGAAGCGCCGGTTGACGGATGGGCCCTCGGTGTGAGGAAAATATTGGGGCAGGCCCAGGCGCTTGTAGCTCAGCGGATTAGAGCATCTGACTACGGATCAGAGGGTCGGGAGTTCGAATCTCTCCAGGCGCGCCTGACTCAAACCGTCCTTCGGGGCGGTTTTTTGTTGGTTGGCTGTTGGGGTCCGCTGCACCGCAGCCAGCCCTGCTGCAGTTTCTTACGATCACGGCCACAGTCCCCTTTTGTTCTGCCATGGCGGAGTCCAGCGCTGCAGCCGTCAACGCCCCCCTGGCTGTCGGCGATCCCGCCATCGCTGCCCTGATCGCCAAGGAGTTGCAGCGGCAGGAGACCCACCTGGAACTGATCGCCTCCGAGAACTTCGCCTCCCGCGCCGTGATGGAGGCCCAGGGCTCGGTGCTCACCAACAAGTACGCCGAAGGCCTGCCGTCCAAGCGCTACTACGGCGGCTGCGAGCACGTGGATGCCATCGAAGAGCTGGCGATCGAGCGGGCCAAGCAGCTGTTCGGAGCCGCCTGGGCCAATGTGCAGCCCCACAGCGGTGCCCAGGCCAATTTCGCCGTGTTCCTGGCGCTGCTGCAGCCCGGCGACACGATCATGGGCATGGACCTCAGCCACGGCGGTCACCTCACCCACGGCTCCCCGGTGAACGTGAGCGGCAAGTGGTTCCAGGTGGTGCAGTACGGCGTTGATCCCGACACCCAGCAGCTCAACTTCGACACCATCCGCCAGCTGGCGCTGGAGCACAGGCCCAAGCTGATCGTCTGCGGTTACTCCGCCTATCCGCGCACGATCAACTTCGAAGCCTTCCGCGCCATCGCCGATGAGGTGGGGGCCTACCTCCTGGCCGACATGGCCCACATCGCCGGGCTGGTGGCCGCTGGGGTGCACCCCAACCCCGTGCCCGTCTGCGACGTGGTGACCACCACCACCCACAAGACCCTGCGGGGCCCCCGCGGTGGCTTGATCCTGTGCCGCGATGCGGAGTTCGCCAAGCAGTTCGACAAGGCCGTGTTCCCCGGCACCCAGGGCGGCCCCCTGGAGCATGTGATCGCCGCCAAGGCGGTGGCTTTCGGCGAGGCCCTGCAACCCAGCTTCCAGGCCTATGCCCGTCAGGTGGTGGCGAATGCCCAGGCCCTGGCGGCCCGCATCCAGGAGCGCGGGATCGCCGTGGTGAGCGGCGGCACCGACAACCACCTGGTGCTGCTGGATCTGCGCAGTATCGGCATGACGGGCAAGGTGGCCGACCTGCTGGTGAGCGATGTGCACATCACCGCCAACAAGAACACCGTGCCGTTTGACCCCCAGTCGCCGTTCGTGACCAGTGGCCTGCGCCTGGGCACCGCCGCCTGCACCACCCGCGGCTTCGATGAGGCGGCCTTCCGGGAGGTGGCGGATGTGATCGCCGATCGGCTGCTGAATCCTGAGGACACGGCCATC
>BJHC01000163.1 GCA_014191535.1 Cyanobium sp.
GTGCTGGGGGATGAGCGTTGGGTGCCCGCCACCGATCCCGCCAGCAATGCCCGCATGCTGTCGGAGACCCTGCTCAACCCGGAGGGCCCCGGCCAGCAGGCCCGCTTTCACCCTGTGCCCACCCAATTGGAGACGCCCCAGGCTTCGGTGCTCGCCTATGAGCAGTACGTGCGTCAGCTGTGCCCGGGCGATCCCCCCTGCTTCGACGTGATGCTGCTGGGCCTGGGGGATGACGGCCACACGGCCTCCCTGTTTCCGGGCACCGCCGCCACCCGCGAGCGGGACCGCGCCGTGACCATCGGAGCTGGCAAGGGCCTGGAGCGCATCAGCCTCACGGCCCCGGTGCTCAGTGCCGCCCGTCAGGTGATCTTCCTGGTGAGCGGATCCGCCAAACGCGAGGCCCTGCGGCGGCTCCTGGATGCGGCGGAATCGCCGGACCGCACCCCTGCCAAGCTGGTGCAACCGCGCTCGCCGGTGCTCGTCCTGGCCGACGCCGAGGCCGCCGACGGTCTCTAGATGCCCTCCGCCCTTCCCATGCTCGCGCCCCTCCTGATCGCCAGCGGTGACGGGTTCGCCGGCTGGCAGCCCCTCAACGACACGATCATGGGGGGGCGCAGCCAGGGCCAATGCCAGGCCAGCTCCGCGGGTCTGCTGATGGATGCGGTGGTGGAAGCGGAGGGGGGCGGCTTTGTGAGTTGCCGCTCGCCGGTGTATGCCCCGCCCTTGGATCTCTCCGCCTATGGGGCGTTGCAGGTGGAGCTCGATGGCGATGGCCGGCGCTACAAGTTGGCCGTTGCCTGCCGTGATGGCGTGGCCGGCCTGACGGAGCTGATCCCTGGCGGTTTGCGTTGGGTGGCCGAATTTTCCACCCAGAGCAGCGGCACCTCGGTGGTGACGATCCCCCTGAACCGCCTCACCCCCAGCGTGCGGGCCACCCCCGTGGGGCTGCCCGTGCGCTTTGACCCCGCCGGCATCACCCGCCTCCAGATCCTGCATTCGAAGTTCGGCGACATCGGCGGCCGCAATCCCGGCTTCCGGCCCGGTCCGCTGCGGCTGTTGATCCGCTCGATCCGCGCCGTTCCCTGAGCGGGCTGCCATGTCGGAGGACGCCGCGTTTCTGGAGCTGTTGGCCAAAGCCGCCGACCTCTGCCTCAAACCCCAGCGCCATGCGGTGCGCTACAGCGGCGCCGAGCCCAGCACCATCGGCGACTGCAGCGACTGCTGCCTGCGGATTGAAGCGCGGGACGGCGAGGGGGGCCGTTTGCCGGACCAGGACCTGGAGCTGGAGATTTACCGCAGCGGCGCCGAGCTCAATCTGATGCTCACCCGCCTCGGCGACGAGAGCGCTCCGCTGCTTTGGCACGGCAGCCATGCGGTGTGGATGCAGGCCGGCAGCGGGGAGCGCTGCGAGCGCCCCATCGATGGCGCACCCTTGGAGGCCCTGTGCCGGCGCGTGCGCGCCCTGCTCAATCCACAGGATCCGTAACGGCCCCTTTGCTGCTGGAGCTCACCAACCGGGCGTACTTGCCAAGAACACCGGTGCGGTAGCGCGGCTCCGGCTGCACCCAGGCCTGGCGGCGCCGTTGCAGCTCCGCGGCGTCGACATTCAGCTGAATCAGCAGCTGGTTGGCATCCACCGTGATGCTGTCGCCCTCCTGCACCAATCCGATGGTGCCGCCCACGGCGGCCTCCGGCGCGATGTGGCCGATCACCAGGCCAAAGGAACCACCGGAGAAGCGGCCATCGGTGATCAGCGCCACGGAATCCAGCAGCCCCTGGCCCACGATGGCGGCGGTGGGGCTCAGCATCTCGCGCATGCCAGGTCCGCCCACCGGACCCTCATTGCGCACCACCACCACATCGCCGGGGTTGATCTGTTTGTCGAGGATGGCCGCCAGGCAGCTCTCTTCGCTTTCAAACACCCGGGCCGGTCCGGTGATCACCGGATTCTTGACACCGCTGATCTTGGCCACGGCACCCTCTTCCGCCAGGTTGCCCTTGAGGATCGCCAGGTGCCCCTTGGCGTAGAGCGGGTTGCTGAGGGGACGAATCACGTCCTGCCCGGCGGGGGGCTCGGAGGGCACATCCGCCAGCACCTCCCGCAGGGTCTTGCCTTCAATGGTGCGGCAGTCGCCATGCAACAGGCCCGCATCCAGCAGCAGCTTCATCACCTGGGGAATGCCACCGGCCTGGTGCAGGTCGACGGTCACGTAGCGGCCGCTGGGCTTGAGGTCGCAGATCACCGGCACCCGTTGGCGGATGCGCTCGAAATCATCAATGTCGAGTGCCACGCCGGCGGTGCGGGCCACCGCCAGCAGGTGCAGCACGGAGTTGGTGGAGCCGCCCACCGCCATGATCACGCTGATGGCGTTTTCGAAGGCCTCGCGGGTGAGCAGGTCGCGGGGGCGGATGTTGGCTGCGATGGCTGTGGCCAGCACTTCGGCACTGCGGGCGGCACTATCTGCCTTTTCCGGATCCTCCGCGGCCATGGTGGAGCTGTAGGGCAGGCTCAGCCCCAGCACCTCGAAGGCCGCACTCATGGTGTTGGCGGTGAACATGCCCCCGCAGCTGCCGGCGCCAGGGCAGGCGTTCTTCTCGATGGCGGTGAGTTCCTGCTCATCGATGCGTCCACCGCTGTACTGACCCACCGCCTCGAAGGCGCTCACCACGGTGAGGTCACAGGCACCGAGTTTGCCCGGTTTGATCGTGCCGCCATACACAAAGATGGCGGGGATGTTCATGCGGGCCATGGCCAACATGGCGCCGGGCATGTTCTTGTCGCAGCCGCCGATGGCCAGCAGCGCATCCATGCTCTGACCGTTGCAGGCGGTCTCAATCGAATCGGCGATCACCTCGCGGCTCACCAGGGAATACTTCATCCCCTCGGTGCCCATGGAGATGCCGTCGCTGACCGTGATCGTTCCGAACAGCTGAGGCATGGCCCCGGCAGCGTGGGCCGCCTCCTCGGCACGGCGAGCCAGATCGTTCAACCCCAGGTTGCAGGGGGTGATGGTGCTGTAGCCGTTGGCGATGCCGATGATCGGCTTGTTGAAGTCGCCGTCACCGAAACCCACCGCCCGCAGCATGGCGCGGTTGGGGGAGCGCTGGATCCCCTGGGTGATCGCGGCGGAGCGGAGCATGGCTGCGGCGGAGTCGTTCCAGCAACCTACCGAGCGGCGGGGCTCAGCTCTGGGGGGTGAGCCCCTCCAGCTGACGGCGCACATCCTCGATGGCCTGGTTCAGCTGTTGAACCTTGTCCTGCAGTTCAATCTCCCGACCTGGGCGCAGGCCATCGGCCTGGAGATCGAGGGCTTCCTCGTCGTTGCCGGACAGCCGGCTCAGGCGCAGATTGCGCTCCTGGCGGGAGCGTTGCTGGCGGCGTTCCGCTTCGGACAGCAGCCACCAGGCCAATCCGGCCGCACCGATCACCGCTCCGGCCACCAGGGTGCCGAGGGATCCGGAACCGCTGTCTCGTGCCATCGCTGCTGTCGTCGGGTGAGCTGTGTCGCCTCAGCCTACGAAGGCTGACCCCTGCAGGC
This sequence comes from Cyanobium sp., assembly GCA_014191535.1. Taxonomy (GTDB): domain Bacteria; phylum Cyanobacteriota; class Cyanobacteriia; order PCC-6307; family Cyanobiaceae; genus Vulcanococcus. The sequence goes on from BJHC01000163.1 coordinate 3,540, forward strand.
CACAGAGCCGAGCCTCCACGTCACCAACCCCGGGCAGGATGCGCTGCTCCGCGTCCAGTTCGGCATCGATGCAGCCGGTGTACAGCGTGAGATCGCCGAAGCGCTCGCCCAGCTGTTTCAGCCCCGCACTGGCGGCCACGCTGGTGATCACCCGCACCCGCGCACCCTCCACCCCCTGGGCTGAGAACAGTTCCAGCAGATGAAGCAGGGTGGAGCCGGTGGCCACCTGCGGGGCAAACACCAACACCCCGGCCCGTGCGGGAATCTCAGCCGGGAGAGCGCTGAATGTGCAGTGCACGTCACCCGCAGGGCTCTGCTGCAGGGCCATGGGGGCCAGGGCCGCGTGGGGCAAAACAGCGCGCGCCCCCTCCCAGAGGCCCAGCCCACCGCTGAGCAGGGGCACCGCCAGCAGGGGCACCGAGGCATCTACCACGGTGCCCTCTGTGGGGGCCAACGGGGTCTGCACGGCCACCCGCTGGCAGGGAATCCAATCGCGCAGGGCCTCGTAG
>BJHC01000164.1 GCA_014191535.1 Cyanobium sp.
GGCCAGCAGATCCGTGATGCTCCACGGGCCAGCCCCCTCACCGGGTTCCGGCAGCTGCAGCCACCCTTGCGAACTGGCCTGGGGGGCGGCACTGGTGGCTCGGCCGGCGGGCCACCACCAGCGCAGCAGCCGCACCTGGTTGTTGGGGTCCTGCAGCAGGGGGCGCTCCGCCGCCATCAACAGCTGCAGGGGCTCCCCCGCTCCCCCGAGTCGCGTCAGCGATTCGGGCCCAGCGTTGCTGGCGAGGCCGATGCCAGCCCCCACTTGCCACTCCGCGGGCAGGGGAATGGTTTGCAGGGTGCGGCCATCGCTGCGGTTGACCCGCAGCAACAGTGCCGGCCGCTCGGCCGTGCGCCGCCCCTCACTGGCCATCCACAGCTCGTGAGCCGTTAACACCAGTCCTTCCCCATCCAGGGCAGTGCTGCCATGGGCTGTGATGGGGCGCTGCTGCCGCAGCTGAGGTGTGCTCCCGAGGGCTGGCCACCCCCAGATGCTGAGCTCCGGCTGCGGCAGATCACTGAGCAACCAGATTTTTCCCTGGAGAGGTTCGTAGGCGATGGCGGAGAAGCCTCCGATGGCCTCCCCTGCAGCCCCCTGCCGCGTGAGGGCGTGTTCCCACTGCAGCTGCCAGCCCTCCGGCGGAGCGCACCCTCGCGCCTCAGGAATGCAGGCTCCGATCAGGGCCACCCCAATCCATATCCCCAGCAGCAGCGGAGCCTTCAGGGCTGCCATGGCACCAAGCGGCAGTCGATGCGGTAGCGCTGCAGCTCCTGCATCAGCAGTTCTGCTAGGTCGTGATCGAGGGGATCGGTGTGGTGCCAAGTGCCATCCAACCACTCCTGCAGCCGCCCCGGGGGGAGCCCCAGAAAGCGGGCCAGCGCTTGCTGCACCACGAACCCATCCTGCCGACCGGGTGGGACCCGCAGGTCCACCCGCCATGCCGGGGGCGCCACCCGGCCCGCCTCCACCCGCCGCAGGCTGTCCAGATCCGCCAGCACCGTGAGCTCATCGCCGGCATGCACCTGCCATTCCAGCGGCGGAATGGCGGTGACTTGGCCACTGCGATGGCGTTGGAGCGTGAGCACGTTGAGGTCGTAGCCGTTTTCCAGCCGGGCCACGGTGAGGCCGGTGAGTGGATCCCCGGGGCTGAGCTGATAACGCACCACCAGCCGGTTCACGCCACGCACCCGCACCACCCGCTCCACCCGCTCACCGAAGGCGGTGGCCACCACCGCGTCAGCTGCGATGTCCATGCCCGAGATCACGCCGATGCCGCCCAGCAGGGTGCCCAGCTGGTCGCTGGCGGCCATGGCATGGGCCAGCACCGCCAGCCTTGCCCGTGGGAGGTGCTGCTGCACCTCGAGCACCATTTGCATGTTGGTCAGCAGGTTGTTGGAGAGTGCGGCGATGCCCACCAGATCGGTGTGACGCAGGCGGTGCAGTTGTTGGCGCACCCCGCTCAGGCCATCCTGCAAACCACAGCACTGCACACCGATGGCTTCGGCACCGAGCAGGGTGGTGAGTGGCTCGGCGATGTCACCGGGCTCCAGCAGCAACACCTGACGACTGCCGCGCCGAGGTCGCTGCGGGCGTTGCAGCCCCAGCCGGTTGGAGAGCAGTTGCTCCAGGATCACCGCCACCAGGCAGGAGGTGAGCACCGTGCCCAGCAGGGCATACATCAGCCCGAAGCTGAGCTGCAGATCCGAGGCCCGGGTCAGCAGGTTGAGGGGGTCGATGTATTCCCCTTTCAGCAATCCCAGGGTCACCACCAGGCCGCCCTGCCAGCGCCCCCCTTCACTAAACAGCGCCACCCCCAACCCCAGGGTCGCAACAACCAGCACCAGCGCCCAAAGCACAGGTCGGTTGTAAGGCCGTTGTCGGAGCCACCCCCAGCCTTCCCAGCTCCGGAGGTGTTGCCAACGCCAGCGCTCGATGCGCCGCGTGCTGGCATTGGCCCGGCCCGGCCGGTTGCGCAGGCCGATGCACCACCCATCAACGGCTGGGTCACGGCTGCGCAGCAGGCGCTGGTGGCCTGCGCTCGCATCCGCCGCCCCTTCCATCAGGACAACGCTGCTGTCGCCCGAGGCAGGGGTGAGCTGGGTCACCGTGGCATCCGGATGCAGGGCGGCTGCCAGGGCAGCAACCGTCAGCATCAGCGGGTTCACCACGGCAAGCCTGGGGAGCCGTTGCTCAAGCAGTTGCCCCAGGCCCTGTTCCTGGCCGCTGGCACGCACCACGACATCCGCATCCGGATTGAGCAGCCTCACCTGCAGGGCGGCTTCCAGATTCACCTGGCTGTCCTGGCTGAGCAGCAGCACCGCACGGCAGCGCTCGACACCCGCCCGCTGCAGCACCGCCGCTTGCCGCATGTCCCCCAGCACGATGTGGCCCTCAACATCCCGCTCCAGTTCAGGGCTGCGCCATTGCGGCTGATGCAGATCCACGCCGGTGAGTGGAACGCCAAATCCCTGCAAGCGCTCCAGGCAGGCCTGCCCCAGGGCGCCAAGGCCGCAGATCAGTAGGCCTTCGGATGCAACCCCTCCGCTGTCTGAGGGGGTGTTGCCGCTCGGGATGCCGCTGCTGGGGTCGGCACGCAAGGGGGCTGGCGCCACTGGCCCGACCGTAGACAGTTGGGCAACACCTGTCCTTCACCCTCCCTTCATCGACGCGATGCAGCATGAACCTGCATCCAGGTTCGCCATGGACATCTCTGCCCTGCACACCATTCAGGCCCTGGCCCGCAGCATCGCCGTGCGCCGTCTGCTGCCCCTGCAGGTTGTGTATGAGGCCGGCAGCCCCGGCGACAGCATCTATTGCATCCTGTCTGGATCCATCGAACTCTCCTGGGAAGGTGGCGGCCAGGAGCGTTTTCAAGCGGGGCAGGTGTTCGGGGTGGGGGCACTGGTGACCCCAGACCATCGCCGCCACGCCACCGCCCGGGCTGTGGAAGCGAGCGATGTGCTGGAGATGAACCGCGAGGAGTTTCTGTTCGCCGTGCAGGAATCGCCGATGTTTGCCGTCGAGTTGTTGGCCTCGCTGGAGCAGCGCCTGCGGCGCTCCCAGGAGATCGACCCGCAGTCCTAACGACGACTGCCGGTCCAGTCCTCAAACCAGCCGCGGCGCTGGAGCATCAGGGTCTGGATGGTGGCAATGGAGCCCATCAGCAGCAGGGCGGCCACATAGCCGTAATGCCATTCCAGCTCCGGCATGTTGGTGAAGTTCATGCCGTAGATGCCGGCAATGAAGGTGAGCGGGGCAAAGATCGAGGAGACGATCGTGAGGGTCTTCATGATCTGGTTCATGCGGTTGCCGCTACTGGCCATGTGGGCTTCGGTGACGGCATCACATTGGTGACGCAGGATTTCGCAGCTTTCGAAGATCTGCTCCACGTTTTGGGCCATCTCCTGGAAGCCCAGCAAGCCATCGGGGCCCATCACCGGCTGGTTTTGGCGCAGAAACAGCAGGATCTGGTGGCGCAGAGGCCAGAGCTGCTGACGAATCCGGCGCAAATTGCCCCGCAGTTGATAGGTGCGGTTGAGCACCCTCGGCCTGGGATCACGCAGGGCCGCTTCTTCCAGATCGTCCAGCCGGCTGGCCATCTGCTCCAGCATCGGAAAGATGCCATCCAGCAGATGGTCCACCAGGTAGTGCAGGAGATCGTCGAGGTCGTCCGCCGTGGCAACTGGGTTTTTCTGCAGCAGCCAATCGGTGAGTGACGGGAAGGGTTCGGGGCTCGGCGCCTCCTCGATCGAGATCAACACCCGCCGGGTCAGCACCATGCCCACCTGATCACTCACCAGGTTCATGGGGTCGACGGCGAAACGCAGGCGATGCACCACGAGAGCGATCACCTCCCCCAGGGAATCCAACCGAGGAGCCTGTGGCGTTTCGAGCAGCAACGGCGAGAACGGCTCCGGAACACCACAGGCCTGGAGCACGGTGGCGATGCGGTGGGGTTGGCCGAGGCCACAAATGCGGATCCACAGGGGGAATCACCTGCGGATCAGGGCGAGCAGTTGCTCCTGAGTCAGTGAGCTGT
>BJHC01000165.1 GCA_014191535.1 Cyanobium sp.
CTGGCTCCGGGCCATCTGCGCCTGGGCCGGCAGGGCAGCGCCCAGGCTCAGGGCCGTCACCAGGGCGGCCGTGCCAAGCGCAACGGCTCTGGGAAGGGAACAACGGGGCATGGCAGGGAGATCGCTTCTCTGCTGGTAGCCATCCGCTGGGGGGATGGCAACGGCATCAGCTCCCATGGCTGAGCCAACGGCGCAGCAACGGCAGGCTCAAACCAATCACGTTGGAGTAGCAACCCTCAATCCGCTCCACCAGGGCGCCGCCGCGGCCCTCGAGGGCAAATCCCCCAGCGCATTGCAACGGTTCGCCGGTGGCCACGTAGGCCGTGATCTCCTCCAAGCTGAGGGCCGCAAACTGCACCCGGGTGGTCACGGTGGCCAGCCGTTCGGCCCCACCCGACGGGGCCAGCAGGCAATGGCCCGTGTGCAAAGCCCCCCAGCCACCGGCCATCCGCTGCCAGCGGCGGGTGGCCTCGACCGCATCCTGGGGTTTGCCGAACACCGTGCCGTCAAACTCCAGCACCGAATCGCAGCCCAGCACACCCGCACACGGAGCCTCCGCCTGCGTCAGCGTGTCGGCCACCGCCTGCGCCTTGGCCCGCGCCAGCAGCTGCACCAACTGGGCTGGATCAGCATGGTGGATCGCCTCCTCATCCACGCCACTCACCTGAACCCGGTGGGGGATGGCGGCCTGCTCCAGCAGGCGACGGCGGGCCGGAGAAGCGGAGGCCAACAGCAGCACGGCAATCGGGAGCAGCTGGGCAAGACAATGGCAGTGGAAGCCCCGTGCGCGTGACCAGCCCTGCCCCCAGCCGCCAGGATCAACGGGCCCTCCAACGGGCACGGCGGGCGCTGCGCTGCCTGCCCTTTCGGCTGGCCTTCTACCGGGAGTTGGAGGGCACGGCCCTCAGCAGCACGCAGCTGGCCGCCCGCAACGACTGGCCGCAGCTGAGCCGGCATCGGCTGCAGCCCAGCCGCACCGAGGACGATCTGATCTGGCTGATCCACCTGGGGGTGCTGCGGCGGGAGGTGGATGGCCAGGGCCTCACCGAGCGCGTGCGGCTGACCCCGCTGGGCCGGCAGGTGGTCGAGGCCTGGTCCCGCGACATCCCCCCCGCCCATGCCCTCAGCCGACTGCGCCACTGGCTGCAGCGCCACTGGCCGCGGCTGTGAACCGTCCCACCCCCCTGATGGTGCTGGGCACCAGCAGCGGCGCCGGCAAGTCGCTGATGACGGCCGCCCTCTGCCGCGTGCTCAAGCGCCGCGGCGAAACGCCGCTGCCCTTCAAGGGGCAGAACATGAGCAACAACGCCTGGGTGGATCAGGCGGGCGGGGAGATGGCCTACTCCCAGGCCCTGCAGGCCTGGGCGGCGGGGCTGGAGCCGCAGTGCGCCATGAATCCGGTGCTGCTCAAGCCCCAGGGCGACTCCACCAGTGAGGTGATCCATCTGGGGCAATCGGTGGGCAACTGCCGCGCCGAGCACTACTACCGCGACTGGTTCAGGCCGGGTTGGGCCGCCATCCGCGCGGGACTGACGGAGCTGCAGAGCAACCATCCGGAGGGGCGCCTGGTGCTGGAGGGGGCCGGCAGCCCGGTGGAGGTGAACCTGCAACCGCGCGATCTCACCAACCTGCGGCTGGCCCAATACCTGCGCGCCCGCTGCATCCTGGTGGCGGACATCGAGCGCGGCGGCGTGTTCGCCCAGCTGGTGGGCACCCTGGCGCTGCTGCGTCCCGTGGAGCGGCCCCTGATTCACGGGCTGTTGATCAACCGCTTCCGCGGCCGCCGCGAACTGTTCGATGAGGGGCGCCGCTGGCTGGAGGCCCACACCGGCATCCCGGTGCTGGGGGTGATGCCCTGGCTGGATGAGCTGTTCCCCCCCGAAGACTCCCTCGATCTGCTGGAACGCCGGGGCCGCAAAGGGGGCGCCGAGCTGGAGATCGCCGTGCTGCGGCTGCCCTCCCTCAGCAACTTCTCCGATCTCGACCCCCTCGAAGCCGAACCCAGCCTGCAGCTGCGCTGGCTGGCACCGGGGGAAGAGCTGGGCCAGCCCGATGCCGTGGTGGTGCCGGGCAGCAAACAGACCCTGCGGGATCTGGAGGCCCTGCAACGCAGTGGGCTCGGAGAGGCCTTGCGGCGCTATGCCCACGGCGGCGGCCACGTGTTCGGCATCTGCGGCGGTCTGCAGCTGCTGGGCCGGGAACTGCATGACCCGGATGGTCTCGAGGGAGAAGCCGGCACCGCGGTGAGGGGTGTCGGGCTGTTGCCGCTGCGCACCGCCTTCGGCCAGACCAAGGCCCTGCGGCAGCGGCGCAGTGCCGCCCAGTGGCCGGAGGCGGCCGGCGAAGCGGTGGAGCTGGAGGGCTTCGAGCTGCACCGCGGCCAGACCACCCTGCTGGAGCCCTGCCAACCCCTCTGCCAAGACCCGGAGCTGGGCTGGGTGCAACCCCTGGGCGACCGGGGCGGCATGGTGGCCGGCACCTATCTGCATGGGGTGTTCGAGAGTGGGCCCTGGCGCCGCCGCTGGCTGAATCGCCTCCGGCAACGGCGCGGCTTGCCTGACCTGAGCGAACGGCAACCCCACCACAGCCGTCAACGGGATGCGCTGCTGGATCGGCTCGCCGATGCCTTTGAGCAGCACGTCAATCTGGAGCCGTTGCTGAGGGCGCCATGAGCACGGTTGTGATCCATTGGCCCCACGGCCGCAGCAGCACCGCAACCTGCGGCAGCGATTGGTTGCTGGCCGCCCAGGCGGCAGGCTTCAGCATCCCTACCGGCTGCCTGGGGGGCAGCTGCGGCGCCTGCGAAATCGATGTGAATGGTCAGACCGTGCGGGCCTGCATCGCCACGGTGCCCGCCAGCCGCAGCGGTGAGCTCAGCGTGGAGCTGAGCGTGGATCCCAGCTGGTGAGTCAGCGGCTGGGGGCGCCGTTCGGAGCAGCGCTGTTCATGGCTGCGGCCTGCAGACAGGCCGGCAGGAACACCAGCCAACTGAGCACGGATCGGCACTGCTGGGGGTTGGTGCAGGGCAACGACGAACAGCGAGCAACGCCCACCCCACCGAGCTCCACCACGAAATCCGTGGGCAGCTGCTGGAGGATGCCCATGGCCGAGAGGGTGCCCCCCTGGGCGTTGCGCAGGATGGCGGCCCGCAATCCCTCCACCCGCAGGTCCCTGCGCTGCGACTTCAACGGCCGGAAGGCGCGGGTCTGCTGCTGCAGGAAGGCCACACCGGCGGGGGAATAGAGGAAACGGGCCAGGGGCACGAGCTCCACGCCATAGGGCTTGGCCAGCGCCACCCGCAGCTGATCCTCCGGCCAGCCCGAGCGGGCCACCAACTGGCGCAGGCGCTGGTCGGCGAACGTGCCCTCAGCGATGAATTGCTGGATGGCGGGGTAGGGAATCGTCCACAGCTCCGCACCGTCCTCCAGCCGCAACGTTTGGGGAGCCATGGGCTGTGGCGCCGCCATGCCAGCCGGAGCCCCCGCCAGGACGGGCAACAGGGCCAGAGCCGCCAGCAGCCGCCTCATTGGTTGAGCTTGAGCACCGCCATGAAGGCCTCTTGCGGCACCTCCACCTTGCCCATCGCCTTCATGCGCTTCTTGCCCTTGGCCTGCTTCTGCAGCAGCTTTTTCTTGCGGGAGATGTCGCCGCCGTAGCACTTGGCGAGCACGTCCTTGCGCATGGCGCTGATGCTTTCAGAGGCGATCACGCGGCTGCCAATGGCGGCTTGGATCGGGATCTTGAATTGCTGGCGGGGGATCAGCTCCTTGAGCTTCTCCACCAGACCCTTGCCCACGTTGTAGGCCTTATCGCGGTGCACGATCGTGGTGAGGGGATCGGCCTTCTCGGCGTTGATCAGCACATCGAGGCGCACCAGCTCATTCTTGCGGTAGCCGATCAGGGAGTACTCCATCGAGGCGTAGCCCTTGGTGCGGCTCTTCATCTGATCGAAGAAGTCGGTCACCACCTCCGCCAGGGGCATTTCGTAGTGGAGGGTCACCCGATCGGTGGTGATGTACTTCATGTCG
>BJHC01000166.1 GCA_014191535.1 Cyanobium sp.
CCTGCTCCGCCCTCGATCCGATCTCCACCCTCAAGATCGAGGAGATGATGCATGAGCTCAAGAAGAGCTACACAATCGTGATCGTGACCCACAACATGCAACAGGCGGTGCGGGTGAGTGACATGACCGGCTTCTTCAATGTCGCCCCGAAGGCTGATGTCGACGGCAAGGTGGGTTGCCTGGTTGAGTTTGCTGAAACGGAGACGATCTTTAACCGTCCGCAACAACAATCCACCCTGGATTATGTGTCAGGCCGCTTCGGTTGAGCGGGCCGAGCAGGCATAAAAAAGCCGCCCCAGGGGCGGCTGATCAACGGAGAGGGAGGGATTCGAACCCTCGATAGAGTTGCCCCTATACAGCATTTCCAGTGCTGCGCCTTCGACCACTCGGCCACCTCTCCGTGAGGGGCTTTTTGCTGCATTGACCGCAGCTGAGTGGGGCAACGTTGAGAATGTAGCAGTCACCCCGACCGTCACTGCTCGCCGGCATGCGCACCCATCCGATCACCGTTCATTGGCGGCAGCAGAACCGCACCATCGCCCTGGAGGTGCCGGAGGGGGAGTACATCCTGCGCAGCTTTGAGCAGCAGGGGGAGCCGCTGCCCTTCAGCTGCCGCAACGGCTGTTGCACCGCCTGTGCCGTGCGGGTGTTGGCTGGGGACATCGACCAGCGGGAAGCCCTGGGCTTGTCCCGCGAGATCCGCTCCCAGGGCTATGGCCTGCTGTGCGTCGCCCGGGCCTGGGGCCCACTGGAGGTGGAAACCCAGGATGAGGACGAGGTCTATGACCTGCAGTTCGGCCGCCATTTCGGCCGTGGCCAGGTTCGCGCCGGTCTCCCCCTGGATGAGGAGTAACGGTGACGCTTCCCACCCCCCTGACGCAGTCCGCCCTGTCGGCGAGTGGTCTGACCTCCGCTCAGCTGGAGCATCTGGCCGCCGTGGCCCGCCGTGCCGCTGAGGCGGGTGCCCAGGAGCTGCGCCACCACTTCGGTCAGCTGGAGCGCATCCGGGAAAAGGGCCGTGCCGGCGACCTGGTGACCGAAGCCGATGTGGCGGCGGAACAGGCGGTGTTGGCGGTGCTGCAGCGCGACACCCCGGACCTGGGGGTGCTGGCGGAAGAGGGGGGCCGACGCCCCGGGCAGGGATCCGCCTTGGAGTGGTGTGTGGATCCGCTGGATGGCACCACCAATTACGCCCATGGCTATCCCTTCTTTGGCACCTCGATTGGATTGACCGTGGCGGGGGTGCCGCTGCTCGGCGCCCTGGCGGTTCCCGCCCTGGATCAGCTCTATTGGGCTGCGCCGGGCCTGGGCGCCTGGTGCAACGACACCCCCCTGCAGGTGAGTGGCTGCTCAGCGGTGAGCCAAGCGCTGCTGGTCACCGGCTTCGCCTACGACCGCCACACACGGCTGGACAACAACTACGCCGAGTTCGCCTGGTTCACCCACCGCAGCCGCGGCGTGCGCCGGGGAGGGGCCGCCGCCGTGGACCTCGCCTTCGTGGCGGCGGGTCGTTTGGATGGGTATTGGGAACGGGGCCTCGCCCCCTGGGATCTGGCCGCCGGGATTGCCCTGGTGGAGTGTGCCGGGGGCGTGGTGTGCGCCTACGACGGCAGCCCGGCCCGTCTGGAGGAGGGGCGGATCATTGCCTGCGCTCCGGGGCTGAAGGGCCCACTGATCGAAGGCTTGGCCCGCTGCCGGCCCCTGACGGGGGCCAGTTTCGGTGCACCGGAGCTCGATGCCACAACCGCTGCCGAGCCCGCTCCATAGGATCAGCCCTTCCGGAACGCTCGCGAACGATGGCCCTGCAACCGGCGGCTGGCGCCCGGGATCTGAATCCAAGGGAGGTGGAAGCCAACCGCTGGCTGTGTGATCAGCTGGCGGCCGTCTATCGGCTCTGGGGCTATGCCGAGGTGTCCCCTCCGGCGGTGGAACGGCTGGAAACCCTGGAGGCCGGCGGCAGCATCGACGATCGGGAGGTGGTGCGGCTGGCGGCCGCAGAACCGCTGGGGCTGAGACCGGAAATGACGGCCTCCATTGCCCGGGCCGGTTGCACGCGCCTCGGGCAACGGCCGCGCCCCTTGCGCCTCTGGAGCGCCGGCTCGGTGTTCCGCTCCGTGGAGGGGGAGACGGGCCCCCGTTTCGATGAACGGCTGCAGAGCGGTGTGGAGTTGCTGGGGGAAGGGTCCGCAGACCGGGTGGCGGGGGATGCGGAGCTGCTGCGCCTGCTGCTGGCCTGCCTGCGCCAGCTCGGGATCACCCCTCAACACCAGCCTGTTCTGCTGATCGGACACCACGCCGTGCTCACGGCCCTGTTGGAGCAGGTGCCGGCGGATCAGCGGCTGGCCACCCGCAAGGCCCTGATTCAGTACGACCCCCTGGCCCTGGCGCAGTTGGCGCTACCGGGCCACCAGCTTCAGGCGCTGCAACAGCTGATGCGGCTCCGGGGGGATGTCCAACCGGTGCTCTATCAGTTGGAGCAGTTGCTGGGCCCGGCGCCGGTGCTGCAACAGCTGGCCCAGACCCTTGAGCTGGTGTCACCCGAAGCTGGCCGCCAGGGGGTGAGGTTGCAACTCGACCCCAGTTTCCAGCCCCATTTCGACCTCTATGACGGCCTGGTGCTGAAGCTGGTCTGTCAGGGGGCGGAGGCACCTGTGGCGATCGCCAGCGGTGGCCGATACGACGCCCTGGTGACCCGCTTCGGCGGTGATGCCGCCGGTCTTGGTTTCGGATTTGATGTGGAGGCGGTGCGGGATTTGCTCACCACCGAGGCCTCAGCACCGGAGCCCACGGCCGCAGTGCTGGTGGCCTGGGACACCCCCGCAGCGCTCAGCGCAGCCCTGGAACTGCTGGAGCAGCTGCATCGTGCCGGCCAACCGGCGGAACTGCTGCATCAACCCTGCGCCACCGCGGCCGAAGCGGAGGCCATCGCCCAGCGCCGCGGTTGTGCCCAAGCCCGCTGGCTGCAGGGTGCTGCCTAGGATCCAAACACCCACCGCGGATCCCATGGCCCACACGATCGTCACCGACATCTGCGAAGGGGTGGCTGATTGCGTGGATGCCTGTCCCGTGGCCTGCATCCATCCCGGCCAGGGGGCCAACGCCAAGGGCACCCCCTTTTTCTGGATTGATTTCGACACCTGCATCGATTGCGGCATTTGCCTGCAGGTGTGCCCCGTGGCAGGTGCCATCGTTCCCGAGGAACAGCCCAGTCTTCAAAAAGCCGGCTGAGCGAGGGGCCGTCCTGCACCATGGCCAGTCAGTGGGACAACTTTCTGCGCAACCAGGGGGAGTGGAGGGGGACGTTCACGTCCTTGGGCCCTGACGCCCAGGTGCTCCAGACCACGGCGACAATCCTGAACCTCGAACAGGGGGATGAGGAGCGTCTGGTGCACTTTCGCCTGCGTCGATTCGCCAATGGCGACCTCCATGGCGAACCGAGCCGAGACAACCGGGAGGACTACCGCACCCTGGGGCGGCAGGTGGTGTTTTTTGCCAGCGGCAGTTTCTGCAAGGGCACCCTCCAGGTCGCACCCGGCACCGTGTTTGGCGGCGAGTTCGGCTTCATTCACGGCGACCGACGCCACCGGTTGGTGCAGCTGCATCACAGCGATGGTTCCTTTGACCAGTTGGTGCTGATTCGGGAGTGGCGCACGGGCCACGATGAGCCGGAGCGGCCTGCGCTGCAGCTCGACCATCTGATCGGCCGTTGGGATGGCCAGGCCCAGCGCATCAGCGCCGACTGGCCCGAACCGGACAGCTTCGACTGCCAGCTGGAGGTGCAACGCCTTGCCGATGGCGCTGTGCAGTGGCGCAGCCAGGTGGGGGATCAGATCCACACTCACCGTCTGCAGGGAGAAGAGCCCGTGCTGGCCATCGAGGGGGGGCGGCCAGCCCCAGCGTTTCACCTTGCTGGCCGATGGCGGCTACCACCTCGGCCCCCTTCAGGTGAGCCACCGTGAACCATTCAGCGTCGAAGCCGGCTGGCTGATCGG
>BJHC01000167.1 GCA_014191535.1 Cyanobium sp.
CACCTCCTCGGCGTTGAGGTGGCCCAGCTTGCGCAGGCCTTCAAGGTTGCGCTCGGCCACCTGGTGCCAGCTTTCGCGGCCCTGGGGGGTCTTGCGGGAATAGGTGCGGTAGAAGACCGGATTGGCCGCGGGCGCGGTGGCGGGGAAGTCAGGCCTGGGGCCGTTCAGGGCGGTGGGATCGGTTGAAACCGGGGTGGAGAGGGTGGTTGCAACCGTGGTGCTGGCTCCAGGAACAGACAGGGTCACAGGCGGCTTGCGGCGGGGCGTGCTCGGCACCATAACGCCACTGGTGGGGTCTGCAAGCAGCCGTTGCCACCATTGACGGTGGCTGGGCTTGTGCCGCCAGGATGGGCGGCCGCATCCCAGTCATGGAGCGCGTTCCCGAGCCGGAGTTGATGGAGGGGCGCCAGCAGGCGGCCGCCTATGCCGCGGCGGATTTCAGCGCCAGCGATGGGGCGCTGATCACCCGCCTGGGGCAGCTGTTCCCCGCTGGGCTTGGTCCCCGGGTGATCGACCTGGGCTGCGGCCCCGGCAACATCAGCTTCCGCTTGGCGGCGCTGGACCCGCAGGCCCAGGTACTGGGCATCGATGGCTCTGCCCCCATGCTGGAGCTGGCGCAGCAGGAGCTGCAGCGCCGCAGCCGTGGGGCCCCCAACCTGCCCGGGCGGCTGGCCTTTCGGCTCAGTTGTCTGCCGGATCCGGCCCTGCCCGGCGGCTTCAGTGCCGTGGTGAGCAACAGCCTGCTGCACCATCTGCATGATCCCGCTGTGCTCTGGCGATGCCTGCGCCAGCTGGGGGCACCGGGGGCCTGCATCTATGTGAAGGATCTGCGGCGGCCCGCCGACCCCGCAGCGGCCCAGGTGTTGCTGGAGCGCCATGCCTCCGGGGCACCCGCGGTGCTCCAGCACGACTACCTGGCCTCCCTGCATGCGGCCTTCACCCCCGAGGAGGTGGCCCAGCAGTTGCAGGCGGCGGACCTGGCCGGGGAGCTCCAGGTGGCGCCCCTCGAGGATCGCTACCTGGAGGTGTGGGGCCGCCTGGCAGGCTGAGCCGATGACCAGCAGCACCCTCACCCCCGAGTTGCAGGCGCTCGCCGAGGCGGTGTCGCGGCGCCGCAACTTCGCGATCATTTCCCACCCCGACGCCGGCAAGACCACCCTCACCGAAAAGCTGCTGCTCTACGGCGGTGCGATCCAACAGGCCGGGGCGGTGAAGGCCAAGGGGGAGCAGCGCAAGGTCACCTCCGACTGGATGGAGCTGGAGAAGCAGCGCGGCATTTCGATCACCTCCACGGTGCTGCAGTTCGACTACAGCGGCAGCACGATCAACCTGCTGGACACCCCCGGCCACCAGGACTTCTCCGAGGACACCTACCGCACCCTGGCGGCCGCCGATAACGCGGTGATGCTGGAGGACGCCGCCAAGGGCCTCGAACCCCAGACCCGCAAGTTGTTCGAGGTGTGCCGCATGCGGCGCATCCCCATCTTCACCTTCATCAACAAGATGGATCGCCCGGGGCGGGAGCCCCTGGAGCTGCTGGATGAGATCGAGCAGGACCTGGGCCTGGCCTGCTGGCCGGTGAATTGGCCCATCGGCAGCGGCGACCGCTTCCGCGGCGTGATCGATCGCCGCAGCCACCAGGTGATCCTGTTTGAGCGCGCCGAGCGCGGTCGCGCCTCCGAAGAGAAACGCTTGAGCGTGGAGGAGGCCCGCAGCGGCGGCGTGGTGGAGCCGGAGCTGCTGGATCAGGCCCTCGAGGAGCTGGAGCTGCTGGAGGCGGCCGGCAATGAACTCGATCTGGAGCTGGTGCACGCCGGCGAACTGAGCCCGGTGTTCTTCGGCTCGGCCATGACCAACTTCGGTGTGCGCCCCTTCCTGGATGCCTTCCTGGAGCTGGCCCAGAGGCCCGCACCCCGCAGCAGCAGTGCCGGTGAGATCGCCCCGGTGGCGCCGGGGTTCAGCGGTTTTGTGTTCAAGTTGCAGGCCAACATGGATCCCCGCCACCGCGATCGGGTGGCGTTTGTGCGGGTGTGCAGCGGCAAGTTCGAGAAGGACATGACGGTGCAGCACGCCCGCACCGGCAAGACCATCCGCCTCTCACGGCCCCAGAAGCTGTTCGGCCAGGACCGTGAGGTGGTGGAGGACGCCTACCCCGGTGATGTGATCGGCCTCAACAACCCCGGCATGTTCGCCATCGGCGACACCCTCTACCTGGGGCCGAAGGTGGAATACGAGGGCATCCCCTGTTTCAGCCCGGAGATCTTCTCCTGGCTGCGCAACCCCAACCCCTCCGCCTTCAAGAGCTTCCGCAAGGGGGTGAACGAACTGCGGGAGGAGGGGGCCGTGCAGATCCTCTACGACACCGACCAGAGCAAGCGCGATCCGATCCTGGCGGCGGTGGGCCAGCTGCAGCTCGAGGTGGTGCAGTACCGCCTGGAAAACGAATACGGCGTGCAGACGCGTCTCGAGCCCCTGGGGTTCAGCGTGGCCCGCTGGGTGGTGGGGGGCTGGCCGGCGCTGGAGGCGGTGGGCCGCATTTTCAACTGCAAAACCGTGCGCGATGCCTGGGATCGGCCGGTGCTGCTGTTCAAGAACGAGTGGAACCTCAACCAGCTGCGGGAGGACCACCCCGACCTGGAGCTCAGTGCCGTGGCACCGGTGGTGAGTGGCGTGGAGCCGATCGCCCTGTAGGTGGCGACCACGCCCACGGCGGAGGCAGCGCCCCGCCAGAATTGTTTACAACAAAAGGTCACAACGGTGGTTCTGGCAATGGCGAGACCCCTCTGGCTGGTACGCCCCCGGGCGGACGGCGGCAGTGATTACGTGGCGTTCGTACCCGGTGGCGCCCGCGTGGAGATGCGCCAGGGCAGCCACCTGCCGCCGCAGATGCCCCTGCTGAAGCACCGTTGCTGGCTGCCCTGTGAGGAGGCCGATCGGCAGCGGCGCCAGTTGCAACTGGAGGCCGGTTACCGGCACAGCGAGCCGTTGTTCTGATCCCCTCGCTTCTCACTACGCTGAGTCAGCCTCGAGCGCCTGGCCGCCACCGATGAACCAGGGAGCAGAACCCACGGGCAGCGCGTCCCAGCCCACGCCGGCCAGCCCCTACGAGCGGTTGGGCATCGGCCCCGAGGCCAGTTTTGATGCCGTGCAGGCCGCCAAGCAGCAACGGCTCGAAGAGGTGGGTGACGACCCCCAGGCACGCGCCCGCATTGAAGCGGCCTACGACGCCGTGCTGATGGACCGGCTCAAGGAGCGCCAGCAGGGCAAGGTGAGCTCCGCCGCCCTGAACGCGTCCCAGCGTGAGGCGGCCCGCCCCAGCGTCAAGGTGCCCCCGGCGCGCCCCAGCCTTCCGTCGCTCCCCAACCTGCCGAACCTGCCCAAGGCCAACCTGTCGGTTCCCAGCCTGAGCTTGCCGACCCTCGGCCTGGGGCAGGGGCCACAGCGTTGGCTGCCAGTAGCCGCCGGGGCGGTGATGCTGGGCCTGTTGCTGCTGCTGCCCGCCAGCAATGCCGAGCTGGTGCTGGCCCTGGCCACGGTGCTGTCGGTGGTGTCACTGCAGCGCCGCACCGGTCGGTTGCTCCCGGCTGCCGGCTGGAGCGTGCTGCTGCTGAGCGTGGGGCTGCTGCTGGGGGGGCTGCTGTTGCGCTTGCTGGACCCCGCCTTGCCCCTGGGGCTGCCCCTGGATCCTCAGCAGGTGCAGAGCCTGCCGGCCCTGGTGCTGCTGGTGCTCGGGGCGCTGTTCATCGCCTGACGGGCTGACTGTCTGCAGGGCTCACTCCCTGCAGGGTCTGACTGTCTGCAGGGTCTGACTAACCCTGGTCAGATCCCCCACAGCTCCGTCTGGCCCGATCCACACGCTTCTCCCTGCCCTCCGCAGCGGGATGGCGCCGCCGGGGACATGCTGGGGGCCCGACGAGTGTCCGCTGGGTCGCCGCCATGTCCACGGTTCCCTCCGCCCGCACGGCCGCCCCCTACCTGTTGGCCCTGG
>BJHC01000168.1 GCA_014191535.1 Cyanobium sp.
ACGGGTGTCGATGCTGTTGCACAGCAGCTGGGCGTAGAGCCGCGCGGCGCAGCCGGTGTTGCCATAGCTGGCCACACAGCCCGTGAGATCCGACTCCGTGGCCGGGGCATCCGTGGATGGCGGCGGGGGCGGTGGCGGCGGCGGAAGCTGAGCCAGGCCAGGCGTGATGGGGGCCGCCACGAGCAGCGCGGCAGCCCGCAACAGCTGGTATCGCAACCGGGGCCGGATCGGCCCGCTCACCGAAACGCCTCCGGCCGGCAGCTGCGGTAACGCCCCACCGCATCCCTCTGCAGGTTGGGAGGCGTGCCGCTATCCAGCAGCTCCGGACTCACCTGCCGGAGCGCAGCCTCGGCACGGCGGAACGCCTGCTCAGCCTCCTGCAGCCGCACCGCCTGACGCGCCTCCCAGGCGCCGCGGCGCCGTTGCTCCCGCTCCTGCCAAAGCGCCAAGGCCTGGTCGTATTGCTCCTGCTCGCTCTGTTGGTCGTAGATGGTGAGCCGGCTCTGCTCATCCGGATCCAGGGGCCGGGGAGCCGGGCTGGCTGGGTAGACCTCCGCCTTGCGGGCCAACAGCCCCAGCCGATCCGCCTCAAAGCGAGCCAGCAACTGGGGCAACGCCGCCTGATGCCGTTGGCATTGGGCCAAGGCCCGCTGGCGCTCCGCCGCCTGACGGCGCTGCGCCTCCGTGGGCCCCCACTGGCATCCCGCCAACAGGGAAAGACCCAACAGTGCGCCCATCAACCGGCGTTGACGCATCACTGGGTCGTGCAGGCCACCCCATGTTGGCAGGTGGCTCAGTGGGGATGACCCCATATGGGGGTATCTGCCGCCGCTCCATGGCGCGTAGCTCTGGACAGGCAGAACCAGCACCCTTGCAAGACCCCACCAACGCCCGCAGCCTCGAGTCCCACCTCGCCAGCCTGCGCAGCGAGCTCGACCAGGCTCGCCAGAGCGGCAACCAGGCCAAGGTCAACCACCTGGAGAGCGAACTCAAGGATCTGGAGGCCTACAAGGCCCACCACCCCGAAGACAGCAAAGACCCCACCCCCCTCGAGGTGTACTGCGACCTCAACCCCCAGGCCCCTGAGTGCCTCGTCTACGACGACTGAAACACCCCTTCCATGACCACCCCGGCCAGCATCACCATCGGCGAACTTGAGGCCAACTATCAGCTCTATTGCAAGGCGTTGAAGATGCTGATCGCCGAAAAGCGATCGCTCAACAAAATCCAACGAACGGTGTGCTGGGGCAGACTTGAAACCCTGCATCATTGTCTGCCGCGGCAATACAAATCCCCCGATTATCTGTACGCCCAGCTGATTCGCATCAGCCAGGAACAAGCCGCCGAGGCCGCCCGCTGAGTAATCCCCCTGGTGATCCAGGAGCGCGGGCTCAAGGGTTCAGCATGAAGACAACATTCCATAGCCTTGTTGGTGCTGCAACGCAGCTGATTCAATCTGGGTTAGAGAATCCCCAATTGAATACGGCGCTGCTCGGCCATCAACTGGCCGTCGACCCGTCACAACTAGACAACGCCTTTTGGCAATGCCGCGGCCGAAGCTGCCGCGATGAGATCGAGATCAGCCGTGCCAGCCGCCTGTTCAAGCTGCTGGGGGATAGCCCCCTGCAGGACGCCGACTGCACCGCTCGCCGTTGCGGTTTCGCTGGCCTCTCAGAGGCCCAGCAGGCCTTTGAAACCCAGTTGGGCATTGACCTGGACTTGTTTCTGACCACCAGCCGGCAAGCCCTGGAGGATCGGCAGGTGCGCCGGGATGACCCCCGCCCGGAGCGACTCACCTTGAGCTGTGTGTCATCCCCACCAGGGCCGGCCCTCTGCCCGGCCAACCGAGGAGCATGATGTTCAGAGGGCTCCCCTGGGGAGCACCCAGCAACGCTCAGGAGTGAGCGATGGACCTCACCCCCTATCTCGACAGCCTGCGCGGCAGCAATCTTGACGAGGTTCTGCTGTCGGTGGCCGTGAATGGCAAAGTCGCCCTGGCGATGAAGGGGCGATTCTTCCTGCGTTGCCTGTGCGACAGCTTCAGCGACTCCACACTGATTGGCTGTGCCGTTACCGATGAAAAAAGCTGCCTCTCCTATCTCCAACAGGAGCCCTACGAGCTGCTGATCTGCACCGACTTTCTCGAGAGCGGCAATGGCTTTGAGTTGGCCCGAAAAGCGCGACAACAACAACCACACCTGAAGGTGGTGGTGCTGGCCCTGGGGGATGCCATCCCGGTGGAATACGCCGAGGCCGACTGGCTCGAGGCGGTGGTGGCGGAGGCCGACTTCATCGAAGACCAAAAACCCCTCGAAGCCGCCGTGATCGCCGTGATGGGGCACCACTCCTACCGCAGCCCCTCCCTGCGCTCGGGCCAGCTCCCCTACCTGAGCTGCCCCCGCCTCACCCCGCGGGAATACGAGGTGCTGGATCTGCTGGCCAGCGGGCTCACCGATCGGGAGATCGCCGAACAATTGGTGGTGAGCGAAGAGACGGCACGCACCTACACCAAACGGTTGCTCAAGGTGCTGGAGGTCAACAATCGCGTGCAGGCCGTGCTCAAGGGCATGCGCTGCGGCATGGTGCAGATCTAAGCCCGCCCGCCCGGTTGATGTTGCGTGTGAGTTTGGCCGCCCTGGCCCTCGCCACCCCGCTGCTCAGTGCCGCGGCCCCAGCCCAGCCAACGGCCGGCTGCCCCAAGCCCCAACCTGGGCGCTTCGCCGTGATGGGCACCGGCAGCCGCGGCCAGGGGGTGGCCACCACCCCCACCGCCCAACTGCTGGAGGAACGCTGGCTACCCGATGGCAGCCTGCGCGGCACCGTGGCGGAACGGCAGGGGCGCCGCGAACGCAGCGGCAGCTACAGCGGATCCCTGCGCCTCAGCCCCAACTGTGTGGTGCAGCTGGAGCGGCGCCTGCCCTGGGGGGTGGAGCGCAGCGAGGTGGTGATCGATGGCCGCGGCCGGCCGCTGTACAGCATCAACCGCAGCCCCGGGGCGGTGATCAGCAGCCGCTGGCTGCCCATGGCCAAGGGCAGCTGCAACGTGGATCAGCTCAATGGCCTGGTGCTCAGCCACCAGACGGGCCTCAGTTGGCAAGGCAACGCCTGGGTGCCCAACGCCGTGGTGCAACGGGAGCAATGGCGCAGCGGCAGCGTGGAGGGCATCGCCCTGATGAGCACCAACGGCATGGGCGAAACGGCGCGCTACAGCGGCAGCCTCAAGCTCGATCCGGGCAGCTGCTGGGGTGCCCTGCAGGAACGGGATTCCCTGGGGGTTTCCTATAGCTATCGCGCCCTGGTGGTGAATGGCCACAAACAGGCCGGCGCCCGCGGCTACTTCTATGTGCAGCGCGACCCGAACGACCTCACCGTGGGTTGGCTGGTGCGGGACTGAGCACCCGGCCAATCAGAGCCGCATCTGGGAAGCCGGCGGCCCGCACCGCCGCCAGGGCCGCCTCAGCCCGATCCGGCGGCAGCGCCGCCAGCAGCGGACCACAGGTTTGCGGATCGATCAACAGCTGATGGCGCTCAGGGCTGATGGGCTGCTGCAGGGCCATTGGCCCCTGGGGCGCCAACAGCTGCAGGGCCTCGGCATTGGCGGGGGCGAGGCTGCTGGCCCAGCCGCGCCCCAACAGCTCCAGGGCCCCAGCCATCGCCGGCACCGCGCCGCCATCGAGCTGCAACCGCTGCCCGGGCGCCAGCATCTCCCCCAGGTGGCCCAGCAGACCAAAACCGGTGATGTCGGTGCAGGCCCGGCAACCGTGCTGCGCCAACACCGCCACCAAGGGGGCCTGGCTGGTTTGCATCGTCTCCAGGGCAGCGTCAATCCAACGGGGATCGGCAACACCGGCCTGGGCGGCGGCAAACAGCACCCCGCTGCCAATCGGGCGTGTGAGCAGCAACACGGCTCCCTCCGGTAGCGGACCCTTGCCCCAGTGGCGACCGGCCGGTGCCATGCCATTGACGCTGAGGCTCAACGCCA
>BJHC01000169.1 GCA_014191535.1 Cyanobium sp.
GCCCCGCCGAAGCGATCCTTCACGACCTCGGGGCCATCGCGATCATCGCCAGCGATTCCCAGGCCACGGGCCGGGCGGGGGCGCTAATCACCCGCAGCGTCCAGACCGCGCACACCATGAAGGTGCAGCGCGGCGCCCTGCCGGAGGACAGCGCCCGCAACGACAACACCCGCCTCAAGCGCTACATCGCCAAAACCACCATCAACCCGGCCATTGCCCACGGCATCGACCACCAGGTGGGGTCGGTGGAGGTGGGCAAACTCGCCGACCTGGTGCTCTGGAAGCCAGGGTTCTTCGGCGTGAAACCGGAGCTGGTGATCAAGGGGGGTTCCATCGTCTGGGCCCAGATGGGTGATGCCAACGCCTCCATCCCCACCCCAGGGCCCGTGCATGGCCGGCCGATGTTCGCCACCTTCGGCAAGGCCCTGGCCCCCAGCTGCCTCACCTTCGTGAGCCAGGCCGCCCTGGAGGCGGATCTGCCGCGTCAGCTTGGCCTCAGCCGCACCTGCGTGCCCGTGATCAACACCCGCGGCGGCATCAACAAGGCGTCGATGAAAAACAACACCGCCTTGCCGAACGTGGAGGTGGACCCGCAGACCTATGAGGTGTTCGCCGATGGCGAACTGCTCACTTGCGAACCAGCGGAGGTGCTCCCCATGGCGCAGCGCTATTTCCTGCTCTAAACCCTCGCCGCTCCCCGACGGCCCGGGCGGCCCTCAATTCAGTAGCAACAGGCACCCGGAGGGCCCAGGCCGCTCTGCATGATCACGCCACCGCAGGTTGGCGATGTTCACCGACTACCGCCCCAGCAAGGGTTACGACGAATATTTCAGCGCCAGTGAACAGCCGCGCCGCGCCCTGCAACCACTGCTCTCCTCCCTGGGGGCCCTGGGGCTCGATGAGCTGAACCGCAACCATGCCGCCGCCGGCATGTTGCTCAAGCGCCTGGGGGCCACCTTCCGGCTCAACGATTCCGGCAACCGCGGCGGGGAGCGCATCCTGCCCTTCGATCCCCTGCCCCGGCTGATCGACCACGCCGATTGGCAGCGCCTGGAGCGGGGCCTGATCCAACGGCTGGAGGCCATCGATCTGTTCCTGGCGGATGTGTATGGGGAGCAGCGGATCCTGCGGGATGGCGTGATCCCCCGGGAAGACGTCGAAAGCTCCCAGGGCTGGCGGCCCCAGATGCAGGGGTTCTGCCCGCCCCTCGGTAAGTGGTGCCAGATCTCCGGCCTGGATCTGATCCGCGACGGCCAGGGCACCTGGCGCGTGCTGGAGGACAACCTGCGCTGCCCGTCCGGGGTGGCCTACTTCCTGGAGAACCGGCGCGTGATGAAGCGCATGTTCCCCAGCCTGTTCGCCGGCCGCACCGTGCAGCCGATCGACAGCTACCCCTCCCAGCTGCTGCAGACCCTGCGGGAGCTGGCCCCCTGGACCGAAATGCCGCGGGTGGTGCTGCTCACCCCGGGGGTGTTCAACAGCGCCTACTTCGAGCACAGCTACCTGGCCCAGCAGATGGGCATCCCCCTGGTGGAGGGCCGCGACCTGGCCTGCCAGGACGGCCGCGTCTGGATGCGCAGCACCAGCGGCCTGGAGCCGGTGGATGTGATCTACCGCCGCATCGACGACGACTTCATCGACCCGGCGGTGTTCCGCCCGGACTCGATGCTGGGGGTGCGCGGCCTGATGGAGGTGTACGCCAAGGGACGGGTGGCGATCGCCAACGCCCCGGGCACCGGCGTGGCCGACGACAAGCTCATCTACGCCTACGTGCCGGAGATGGTGCGGTACTACCTCGGGGAGGAGCCGATCATCGCGAACGTGCCCACCTTCCTCTGCTCCCGACCGGACGACCAGGCCTACGTGCTGGCCCACCTCGGCGAGCTGGTGGTGAAGGCGGTGTCGGAGGCGGGGGGCTACGGCATGTTGATCGGCCCCCACGCCAGCCAGGGCGAGATCCTCGAATTTGCCGAGAAGATCCGCGCCAATCCGCGCAACTTCATCGCCCAGCCCACCCTGGAGCTCTCCACCGTTCCCTCCCTGAGCGAAGGGGAGCTCTACCCCTGCCACGTGGATCTGCGCCCCTACGTGCTGCGGGGCAAGGGGGCCTGGGTGACCCCCGGCGGCCTCACCCGGGTGGCCCTCAAACGGGGCTCCCTGGTGGTGAATTCCTCCCAGGGGGGCGGCTGCAAGGACACCTGGATCGTGGAAGAGGCCCCTCAACAGGCGCAGGCCTCTCAGGAGATGGCCCCATGCTGAGCCGCGTCGCCGATTCCCTCTATTGGATCAACCGCTATGTGGAGCGGGCGGAGAACATCTCCCGCTTCGTGGAGGTGAGCGAGGCCATGGCGCTCGACTGCCCCCCGGGCAGTGCCGAGCCCTGGCAGCCCCTGATCGATGCCAGCGGTGACCGCGAACTGTTCGACCGCCTCTACCCCGGGGGCGGGCCCGACCAGGTGGTGGAGTTTCTGGTGAAGGCGGAAGCCAACCCCAACAGCATCGTCAACTGCATCGCCCTGGCCCGGGAGAACGCGCGCCAGATCCGCGATGTGATCACCACCGAGATGTGGGAGCAGATCAACAGCCTCTACTGGACGCTGCTGGAGAGCGACAGCTTCTGGGATCAACCCCCCCAGGAACAGCTGCGGGAGATCCGCCGCGGCTGCCAGCTGTTCTATGGCGTCACCGATGCCACCCTCAGCCGCGACCTCTCCTGGCAGTTCAGCCGCCTGGGGCGGTTGATCGAGCGGGCCGACAAGACCACCCGCATCCTCGATGTGAAGTACTTCCTGCTGCTGCCCAGCCCGGAGGAGGTGGGTGGCGTGCTGGATGAACTGCAGTGGATCTCGCTGCTGCGCAGTGCCGGGGCCTATCAGATGTTCCGCCAATCGCAGCTGGGGGTGATCACCCCCAAGGCGGTGGCCGCCTTCCTGCTGCTCGATCCGGCCTTTCCCCGCTCGGTGCGCTACTGCATGGAGCGCATCCACGAAACCCTGCGGCTGGTGGCCGGCAGTTCGGTGCCCGGCGCCCCCGATGAGTTGGAGTGCCTGAGCGGTCTCACCCTGGCCCGCTGGAGCTACACCGGCATCGATGAGCTGATCAGCGGCGGTCTGCATGAAGCGATCGACGCGCTGCAGAGCGATCTCAATAACCTGCATGGTCTGATCCATGCCCGCTACTTCGTGTTGCCGGGCCTGGCCGAGCCCGTTTCTGTTTCCAGTCCGGACCTGGCATGCGCGCCCGCCTGATTCACCGCTTCGATTACCGCTACAGCAAGCCGGTGCAGCTCGGGCCGCATCGCTTCTGCCTGCGGCCGCGGCCCCATGGCTTCCAGCGCCTGATCGACTTCCGCCTGGAGATCAGCCCCGACCCCAGCCAGCTCTATGAGCTGATGGCCGCCGGCGGCGACACCATCACCCGCGCCCGCTTTCTGGGGGACACCGATCGCTTCACGGTGGTGGCCACCAGTGAGGTGGAAACCTTCACGCCTCCCCTGATCGAAGCCTGCCTGGATGAGCAGATGGCGCAGCTGCCGGTGGCCATCGGCAAGCTCAACCCGGATCTGCTGAGCAACCTGCAGGGTTGGCTGCCCAACGGCCAGCACGATGCCGCCGCCGCCGACCTGGCCCAGGAGGCCCTGATCGGCAGCGATGGCCGCAGCCTCAACTTCCTGCAACAGCTGATCGAAACCATCCAGGACCGGGTGAAGTACACCCAGCGCCACGTGGGCCCCGCCTGGCCAGCGGGCCGCACCCTCAAGGAACGGGTGGGCTCCTGCCGCGACCTGGCGATGCTGATGATCGAGTGCTGCCGCAGCCTGGGGCTGCCGGCCCGCTTCGTGAGCGGCTACCACCTGGTGGATCCCGCCCCGGAGCGCTACGACCTGCACGCCTGGGCCGAGGTGTACCTGC
>BJHC01000170.1 GCA_014191535.1 Cyanobium sp.
CGCTTCACGGGCACCTTCGGCTGCAGCAGCTGCAGCAGGTGCCAGCTGATCGATTCCCCTTCCCGGTCTTCGTCCGTGGCCAGCAGCAGACGATCGGCCCCCTTGAGGGCATCCTTCAACTCCTTCACCACCTTCTTCTTGTCCTTCGGCACCACGTACAGGGGCTCGAAGTCGTTGGCGGTGTTGACGCCGAGGTTGGCCCACTTCTCTCCCTTGTGGGCCGCAGGGATCTCGCTGGCGTTGTTGGGCAAGTCGCGCACGTGCCCCATCGAGGCCTCCACACGGAAGTCCTTGGGAAGGAACCCGCGGATGGTGCGGGCCTTGGTGGGGCTCTCGACGATGACGAGGGTGTGCGCCACAGGCAGGCGGAAAACCGCTTCCCTCTTTATCGCACCGGCGGTCAACCCCCGGCCGCAACGCCCAAATCCTGGGGGCAACGCGGCTACAGTCCCAGCCATCGGGCGAGACTGACCAGCTGTGCTCTCTCTTCTGGCCGCTGCCGATCTCGGCAACGCTGCCGCACCAGCGGTGAGTGCCATCACCTCTCTCCAGCTCAACGCCGGAGCCATCGCTCCTGAGGGGGCCGTGCTGCTGGCGATGCTGGCCTGCCTGCTGGTGGATCTGGCCGGGGAACGGGCCGCGGCCCGCTGGGTGCCGGTGTTCTCCTACCTGGGCCTTGGATCGGCCCTGGGGCTGCTGGCGCTGCAGTGGAACACGGCACCCCTGGAGCCCTCCTTCCTGGGGTCCTTCCTGGCGGACAACCTCGCCATCGCCTTCCGGGCCGTGGTGGCCGCCTCCACCCTGCTGTCGCTGTTGATCAGCTGGCGCTACGTGGAGCGGGCCGGCACCCCTGTGGGCGAATACGCCTCGATCCTGCTGGCCGCCACCCTGGGGGCGATGCTGCTCTGCGGCTCCACCGACCTGGTGAGCATTTTCGTGTCGCTGGAAACCCTCTCGGTGGCCAGCTACCTGCTGTCGGGCTACATGAAGCGCGATGCCCGCAGCTCCGAGGCGGCTCTGAAATATCTGCTGGTGGGGTCCGCCGCCGCCGCCGTGTTCCTCTACGGCGCCTCCCTGCTCTACGGCCTCACGGGAGGCAGCACCAGCCTCGATGCGGTGGCCCTGGCCCTGCAAACCAGCGCTTCACCGGTGGCCGCCCTGGCCCTGGTGTTCGTGCTGGCCACCGTGGCCTTCAAGATCGCGGCGGTGCCCTTCCACCAGTGGACGCCGGACGTCTACGAAGGCTCCCCCACCCCCGTGGTGGCCTTCCTGTCCGTGGGCTCCAAGGCGGCTGGCTTTGCCCTGGCCCTGCGCATCCTGGTGGGCTGCTTTGAGCCCTTCGAGGCCCAGTGGAAGCTGCTGTTCACCGTGCTGGCCATCCTGAGCATGGTGCTGGGCAACGTGGTGGCCCTGGCCCAGACCTCCATGAAACGGATGCTGGCCTACAGCTCCATCGGCCAAGCCGGCTTCGTGATGATCGGCCTGGTGTGCGGCACCGAAGACGGCTACGCGGCCATGGTGCTCTACATGGCGGCCTACCTGTTCATGAACCTGGGGGCCTTCGCCTGCATCATCCTGTTCTCCCTGCGCACCGGCAGTGATCGCATCTCCGACTACGCCGGCCTGTACCAGAAGGATCCCCTGATCACCCTGGGGCTGAGCCTCTGCCTGCTCTCCCTGGGGGGCATCCCGCCCATGCTCGGCTTCTTCGGCAAGATCTATCTCTTCTTCGCCGGTTGGGCCGACCACCAATACCTGCTGGTGGTGGTGGGTCTGCTCACCTCGGTGGTGTCGATCTACTACTACATCTCGGTGATCAAGATGATGGTGGTGAAGGAGCCGCAGGAGGCCTCCGATGTGGTCAAGGCCTATCCCGACGTGAACTGGAACGTGGCGGGCCTGCAACCCCTGCGTGCCGCTCTGGTCACCTGTGTGGTGGTCACCGCCGTGGGCGGCATCCTCTCCAACCCGCTGTTCGGCTGGGCCAATGGGGCCGTCGCCGGCACCCCGATGCTGCAGAAGGCCCTGGCGGCCAGCGGGCTGCCCATCGGCTGATGGCCGATTCCGGCGAACTGGTTGCTGAACTGGAGCACGTGCGCAAGGTGTACGGCGAGGGGGACACCGCCGTCACCGCCCTGGACGACCTCTGCCTGAACGTCAACCGCGGTGAGTACCTGGCGGTCATGGGCACCTCCGGCTCCGGCAAGAGCACGGCGATGAACATCCTGGGGTGCCTGGATCGCCCCAGCAGCGGCAGCTACCGGCTCAATGGCACCGCCGTGGAGCGCCTCAACGACGACCAGCTGGCGGACCTGCGCAACCGCGAACTGGGGTTCGTGTTCCAGCAGTTTCACCTGCTGCAGGAACTCACCGCCCTGGAGAACGTGATGCTGCCGATGGTCTACGCCGGGGTGCCGTTGGAGCAGCGTCAGCAGCAGGGCATGGCCGCCCTGGAGCGGGTGGGGCTGGGGACGCGCCTGCACAACAAACCCAACCAGCTCTCCGGCGGCCAGCAACAGCGGGTGGCGGTGGCCCGGGCGATCATCAACCAACCCCACCTGCTGCTGGCGGACGAACCCACCGGCGCCCTCGATTCCCGCACCACCGCCGAGGTGCTCGACCTGTTCGATGAACTGCACCAGCAGCAAGGCATGACGATCCTGCTGGTGACCCACGAGCACGACGTGGCCGCCCGGGCGGAGCGGATCGTGCATTTCCACGACGGCCGGCTGGTGGAAAGCGGCGCCGGCTCGCAGCTCTAGCCGCGCGGCGCGGTAGGGCGCTCCAGGCTGGCCAGCAGCTGGCCCATCAGCAGGGCGATGGCATCGCCCCCCTGCAGCCCAGAGCCGGCATCGAACTCACCGGGGTCGACAGCCACCCAGCCCCCCGCGGCGGGCTGGCGCAGCTCAAAGTGCAGGTGGGGGCCGGTGCTCAGCCCCGTGCTGCCCACCCGACCGATCACCTCCCCCTGGCGCACCCAATCCCCCGTGCGCACAAACAACTCCGACAGGTGCCCGTAGAGGCTGCGGCGCAGGGGGCGCTGGTGCTCCACCTCCACCGCCAGGCCATACCCCCCCGCCAGGCCGCTGCTCACCACCCGGCCGGAGAGGGCCGCCACCACGGGGGTGCCCTCCGGTGCCGCCAGGTCTTCACCGGCGTGCAGGCGCCAGGCCCCCAGCAGCGGATGCAGGCGCCAGCCGAAGCCACTGGTGTTGATGGCGCTGCCGATCACCGGCAGCAGCAGGCTGCGGTTGCCATTGCCCAGCACCGGCGCCGGCCGCGGGGTAACGCGAAACACGCTGGCCAGGTTGAAGGTGCCCCCGGGGCCCGCCAGCAGGGCCGACACCGGCACGGTGATCGGGGGCAGGGGCTGGCCATCGGCGCCAATCCGGCCGGTGCCCCAGGGATCGCCACCGGGGAGACGGCGACCCCAGCGCACCGCAATGCCCGTGCGGCACTCGCGCGGGGACAGGGCCCCACCGCGGCAGGCCCGCTGGAAAGCCCCCACATCCAGGGGCGCCAGGCCCCGCCCGCCGCGCAGCAGGCTGCGCTCATCGGGGGTCACCACCCCCTGACGCACCAACTCATCGAGGGATTGATCAAAGCGTTTCGGGGGCTTCAGCTCCCCCAGGCGCTGGGGATCGAGCCGCAGCGGCGGCTGGGGGGCGGGCAGCGGCGGCGGTTGCACCGGGCCCGACTCGGGAGGCGCTGCGGTGTCGAGCCCCGCCCAGGCGATGCCGCCCCCCAACAGGGCCGGCAGGGCCATCCAGGGGTGCCAGCGGCGGCAACGGGGCACCGGAGCGGCCCGAACATGGAGCAACTTTAGAAATGCCGCTGCAGGGTCACCAGCTCGCCGCCGCAGTCGAGCCGAAGCCCCCCAT
>BJHC01000171.1 GCA_014191535.1 Cyanobium sp.
TGGGTTCGAAGGGCAGCCGCTCACTGCCGCTCACCGTGGCGGTGACGGTTTTGGCTTCCGTCGCCAGCTGCTGATCGAGGATGGCCTGGAGGTTCTCCGGCAGGGCCTCCCGGGTGAGCAGGAAGGTCTGCACCGCCTGGAAGATGTTGGCGATCACCATGTAGAGCAGCACCCCGGCCGGCAGGGGGAAGAACAGGAACATGCCGGTGATCATCACGGGGGTGATCTTGTTGGCGGTGGCCTGCTGCGGGTTGGCGGGCATGCCCATGCCCGAGAGGATCTGGCTCACGAACAGGCTGGCCCCAAAGGCGGCCACCAGGATGGCGATGTCCCAGTTGATGGCGCCATCGGTGTAGAAGCCCACCTGGCCGAGGGCCTTGATGAACAGGAAGCCGCTGCGCGCCGCCAGGCCGGGGATCTTGGCTTCCACCACCGCATCGCCGGGGGCGATGGCGTGGATGGTGCCGTTCTGATCCACGCTCACCAAGCCCTCACCCTTGGTGACGCTCCAGGTGGGGGTGAAGCTGCTGCCGTCCTCCACACCGCTGAGCACCGAGGCGAAGCTGGCCCCCTCCTTGGTGTGCAGGCTCACCGTTTCCGTATCGCCCACGCCGAGCTTGGTGCCCTTCTCCAGGCTGGCGATCACCGGCACGTGCTCGGTGGCGGTCACGAAGATCGAATGGCTGGCGCTGTTGAAGGGCTTGGGTTCGACGGCGGCGATCTGGTCGGCCGGCAACACCTTCAGGTTGAGGGTGTAGGGCACATCGGCGAACGGTGAGCCCCGCAGGGTGGCGAACAGCGCGAACAGGATCGGCATCTGCACCAGCAGGGGCAGGCAGCCCGCCAGGGGGCTGCCGAATTCCTGCATCAACTTGCCCAGCTCCTCCTGCTGTTTCTGGGGGTTGTTGGCGTATTTGGCCTTGATCTCCCCTTGGCGCTTCTGCATCACCGGCTGGGCGATGCGCATGCGGCGGGCATTGCGGATTGAGCCGGCGCTGAGGGGGAACAGGGCCAGGCGGATCACCACCGTGAGGGCGATGATCGCCAGGCCGTAGCTCGGCACCAATCCGTAGAAGAAATCGAGGATCGGCAGCAGCAGGTTGTCGGAGATGTAGCCGATCACGTCGGGCGCTGTTGGGGGAATGGGGTCGGGTGTGGAGCCAGTGTGTCAGGCGGGTGGTTCAGGCCGCTGCGTTGTCACCGAAGCCACTCTTGTTGGCCCCCTTCGCGGCGGGGCTGGCGGCAATCCGCTGCTCGATGAAGGCCTCCGCCTCCTTGTAGCGGGGCACGGCCCGCATCTCGAGCTTCATGCCGTCGTTGAGCACCAGCACCATGTCGCCCCAGAAGCCGAAGCCCCGGGCCACGGAGCGCACCTCGCGGATCTGGCTGTAGACCACCTGGGTGCGGTCGCGGCCGAGCCAGCCGCCGCTCACCTCCACGCGGCGGCTGGTGATCCGGAATCGCAGCCACAGGGCCCGCACCAGGGCACCCACGGCGAAGGGAAGGCCGATCAGGGTGAAGCCAAATAAGAGGTTGGTGATCAGGTCGCCCTTGGCGGGGCCGCCTTCGTAGAACACCTCCTCATTGATGCTGGCGCCCGGTGCCACCGGTGGGGTCTGTGCGGCTGCACTCATGGCTGAAGCCCTGCCTTGGCGAGGAGTGATGAACATTCTCCCAGCAGGGCCCCATGCTCTGCGCTGTCGCTGCCGGGTTTAAGCGAAATCAGCAGCCACTGGCCCTGCGCCTGCGGCCCGGCCTGGCGTAGCACCCCACTCACATAGGCGTGCAGCAGGCGCCGCAGGCGGTTGCGTTGCACGGCGCGCTTGCTCACCTTGCTGCTCACCACCACCGCCACACGGCTGCTGCCCCCGTTGCTGTCGCGCGGGTCGGGCCGCAGCAGGCCGGGTTCGGCGGGCAGCAGGCGCAGGGTCATCCAAGTGCCATGCAGCCGCTCACCGCGTTGGTAGAGGCGGTCAAACACAAAACGCCCCCGCAGCCTTTGGTCCCGGGGTAGCACCATGGGGGATGGCGGTCGGGAGTGGGCTGGGGGGCGTTGAAACGGGGCTTGGAACGGCCCGGGCCTGAATCAGACCGCCAGACGGGCGCGGCCGCGCTTGCGGCGGGAACGGATCACGCGGCGGCCGGTGTGGCTGCGCATGCGCACCCGGAAACCGGAGACGCGCTTGCGCTTACGGCTGGTTCCTTCGAGGGTGCGTTTGGTCATGGCCTGATCTCGGCTGCGGCGTCATGGGCGATCCACAACCCTATCAGGGTGTCTGAAGCTTGCTCAATTGGGGCCGATATCAATGACCCAGCTTCCGAGGTAGCCCGAAATGGGTACGTCCCCAGGTGCTTGAGCTAAAGCGTTGAATTGGTACATACCTGGGCTGTACGGGTTCGTGACCTCGATCTGGATCCCAATGGTCCGACCAACCGGAACTGGCTGGTTCGGGAAGACCTCTAGCGAACCATTGTCTTTGCTGACTTCGACGGTAGATGGAATTATCTGTTGGCATTGTGTTTTTGTCATAACACTGCCTTTACTCATAAAACATAATTTAATTTTTTTTGGATCGAAAACGCTGTCAAATTCTTTTGGTACTGATACGGCAAGCTTAAGGATAGAGGTGTTGCGATCTTTCGGTGATAACACCAAATAGTAGGTTGAGTTATCGCTTGCTTTTGAGGATGAAATATAATAATAGAGTTTTCTGAAATCTTTGTCTGTATCCCACCGAAAGTCAAAGCCACTCGTTCCGGCCATTGCAGTTGGTGGTGGTAAGCACTGAGTCGATAGCAAGAGTCCCAACGAGCAGATAGCTTGAGCCGGAAGCAGGCGAAAATTGTTTTTCATGTTTGCAAAAGACTCTGTTAAAATCTTAACGAACGATGTCAGAAATAGCTGGCATCCACCTGAATCAACCAGCTGCCGAGGTAGCCGCTCACCGGCACGTCGCCGGGGGCCTGGGCCATGGCGTTGACCTGGAACATGCCGGCCTGTCGCGGGTTGAAGACCATCATGTAAACCCCGATGGCTTTGCCGACGGGCACTGGGGTGTCGGGGAACACCTCAATGGTTTTGCCGTTGGCGGCCACTTCGATGGTCGCGGGGATGGTCTGGTCGCAGCGCGTTTTCTTGGTGAAGCTGCCCGGCGCCATGGTGCAGAGCTTGACGTTCTTGGGGTCGATCGTGCTCTCGAAATTCTTCGGGAAGCTCAGGGCCAACTTGAGGATGGCGGTCTTGCGGTCCTTGGGTTTGAGGATGAAGTAGTACTCGGCTCGCTGCAGACGCACCGTGCTGGTGGTGAAGTAATAGAGCTTGCGGTAGTCCCGGTTGGGATCCCAGCGAAACTCCATGATGCTGGGGGTGCCCTGGGCGCGGGCCCCAGGCAGGCCGGCGTTGCCCATGGGGCCCAGCAGCGCCGCTGCACCCGCCAGGCAGGTGGCGGCGGCGCCGAGGGCGGCGTTGCGAAGGAGGGACATGGTCGGTGTGTGTGAGGGGGGCCAGTGCCCCGCATTGATTCTCGTGCGGCCGTTGCCCGCAGCCCCGGGCGGTGGTCGGAGGGTCAGCTGGCAGGGCGCCGCCCCCTTGGCGTCAGTCGCTTGAGGTGGCCAGATCCGGCCTCAGCCGCGTGGCCTCCCGCAGGTAGGCGTGACGGGGGGGATGCTCCAGCCAGGCATGGGCCAGCAGGCGGATGCAGCGGGGCAGGTCACCGGCCACGGCCATCTGCTGGCAATCCAGCAGGGCCACCGACCCCCAGCCCGGACGCCGCCGGGCAATGGCGGCCGGGAAACAGGCATCGAGGTCGGCGGTGACCGAAAAGGTGATCGAGAGCAACTGCTCGCCGCTGAGTTGGTTGCGCTCCGCCAGGGCATCC
>BJHC01000172.1 GCA_014191535.1 Cyanobium sp.
TGATGAAGGCCAATTCGCTGTACAGCAGCGGCGGGCCCGACATGGTGAAGCAGGAGCTGAGTCAGCTGCTGTCGGCGAAGGTGGATCGCTATCTGGTGCTCAACCTCAACGCCGTGCAGCGGTTGGCCCAGGCCATCGGCGGCGTGGAGGTGGATGTGCCCAAGCGCATGCACTACGTGGACAACAGCCAGGGCCTCTACATCGATCTCTACCCCGGCAAACAGCTGCTGCAGGGCAAGGAGCTGGAGGGTTTCCTGCGCTTCCGCCACGACGAGCTGGGGGACATCGGCCGCATGGAGCGCCAGAAACTGGTGCTGGCGCAAGTGTTCCGCAAGCTGGCGAACCCGGCCACGGCCACCCGCCTGCCGGACCTGTTGCGGATCGCCGGCAGCGACATCCGCACCGACCTCTCCCCCGTGGACCTGGGGGCATTGATGACGGCCATGGCCACCACCAAACTGAGCACCCGTCAGCTGGCGGGCACCCCCTACTGGTTCGAGGACATCAGCTACTGGATGCCTGACGGCATCCCCAACCGCAACGCCTACCCCACGTCGCAGCCCCCGATCTAGGGCTGACCCACCAGCCCCTAGGCCTTGCCCACCAGCTTCTGGCGTAGGCCCTTGATGCGGTCGCGCAGGTTGGCCGCCTCCTCAAACTCCAGGTTCTTGGCGGCGGCTTTCATCTTCTCTTCGAGCTGCTGAATCAGCTCCGGCAGCGAATCCAGCGGCACCTCGTTGTGCTCCGCCTGTTCGGTGGCCTGCTCCAGCTGCTCATCATTGAGCCGGCGCGACACCTCCAGGAACGCCAGGATCGAATTGCCGGCCCGCTTGCCCGCCGGGGTGGGCGTGATGCCGTGCTCGGTGTTGTAGGCCTCCTGGATCCCGCGGCGGCGCTCCGTTTCCGAAATCGCCTTGGCCATCGAATCGGTGAGGTTGTCGGCATAGAGCAGCGCCACCCCCTCCACGTGGCGTGCGGCCCGGCCAATGGTCTGGATCAGGGAGCGCTCAGCCCGCAGGAAGCCCTCCTTGTCGGCATCGAGGATCGCCACCAGGGACACCTCCGGCAGATCGAGCCCCTCCCGCAGCAGGTTCACCCCCACCAGCACGTCGTACTCACCGTTGCGCAGGTCCTGGATGATCTCGATGCGCTCGATCGAGTGGATTTCCGAGTGCAGATAGCGCACCCGCACGCCGTTCTCCGCCAGGTAATCGGTGAGGTCCTCGGCCATGCGCTTGGTGAGCGTGGTCACCAGCACCCGCTCCTGCTTTTCGGCCCGCACACGGATCTCGCCGAGCAGGTCGTCCACCTGTCCGTCGGTGGGGCGCACCTCCACCACGGGATCGAGCACGCCGGTGGGGCGGATCACCTGCTCCACCACCTGACCCTCGCTGTGGCGCAGTTCCCAGTCGCCCGGGGTGGCACTCACAAAGATGGTCTGGCGGGCCTTCTCCCAGAACTCCTCCCCCTTGAGGGGCCGGTTATCAGCGGCGCTGGGCAGGCGGAACCCATGCTCGATCAGCACCTGCTTGCGCGACTGGTCGCCGTTGTACATGGCCTGCAGCTGACTGCAGGTGACGTGGCTCTCATCCACCACCAGCAGCCAGTCGTCGGGGAAGTAGTCGATCAGGCATTCCGGCGGCGTGCCCGCCGGCCGGCCCGCCAGATGCCGGGCGTAGTTCTCCACGCCGTTGCAGTAGCCCACCTGCTCCAACATCTCCAGGTCATAGGCGGTGCGCTGCTCCAGGCGCTGGGCCTCCAGCAGGCGACCCTGGCCATTCAGCACATCCAACCGCTCGCGCAGCTCGCTGCGGATGGCCTTGATCGCCTCCTGCAAGCGCTCCTTGGGGGTCACGAAGTGTTTGGCCGGATAGATGTTGATGCTCTCCAGGCTCTGCAGAATCTCGCCGGTGGTGGGGTCCACGTAGCGGATCGCCTCCACCTCATCGCCAAACAACTCGATCCGCACCAGGCGGTCTTCGTAGGCGGGTCCGATCTCCAGCACATCGCCCCGCACCCGGAAGCGACCCCGGGAGATCTCCAGGTCGTTGCGGGAGTACTGGTTGTTCACCAGCTCCCGCAGGGAACCGCGC
This sequence comes from Cyanobium sp., assembly GCA_014191535.1. Lineage (GTDB taxonomy): Bacteria > Cyanobacteriota > Cyanobacteriia > PCC-6307 > Cyanobiaceae > Vulcanococcus. The sequence continues at coordinate 2,094 of BJHC01000172.1, forward strand.
AGGTTGAGGGTGTCACCCACCTCGAACCGCACCGCCGCCTTGAGATATTCGCTGGGAATACCCAGGCCGTAGATGCAGCTGATCGAGGCCACCACGATCACATCGCGGCGCTCAAACAACGACCGGGTGGCCGAGTGACGCAGCATGTCGATCTCTTCGTTGATCGACGCGGTCTTGGCGATGTAGGTGTCGGAGACGGGCACATACGCCTCCGGTTGGTAGTAGTCGTAGTAGGAGATGAAATATTCGACCGCGTTGTGCGGGAAGAACTCCCGCAGCTCATTGCAGAGCTGCGCCGCCAGGGTCTTGTTGTGGGCCAACACCAGGGCCGGACGCCCCGTGCGGGCGATCACGTTGGCAATGGTGAACGTCTTGCCGGTGCCCGTGGCCCCCAACAGGGTCTGGTAGCGCTCACCAGCATCCACACCGGCGCTCAGCGCTTTGATGGCCTCCGGTTGATCCCCCCGGGGCACATAGGGGGCCTGCAGCTGGAAAGGGGTCGCCATCGGACCATTCTCGCGGCAGGCCCCGAGGGGCTGTGGCCGGCCGACTCAGACGGCGACGCGGCTGGTGCTGCCCAGGGCTTCGCGCAGGCTGCGCACCACGGCCACCATGGCCAGCTCGTCGTTGAGCTTGTTCACCGCCGAACCCACGCCCACGCCGGCGGCGCCGGTGGCAATCGCCATCGGAACGGTCACCGCCGAGAGGCCCGAGGCGCACAGCACCGGGGCGCTGCAGGCTGCGGCAGCCAGGGCGCGGCCGATGCTGTGGGCGGCGGCCAGGGTGGGGGCGGCCTTCTCGATCAGGCCCAGGCTGCCGGCGCTGAAGGGCTTGGCACTGGTGCCACCTTCGGTCTGGATCAGGTCGGCACCGGCGGCCACCAGATCCACGGCCAGCTGTTCCTGCTGATCCAGGGGCAGCACGTGGGGCACCGTGACACTCAGCACCACCTCCGGCAGCAGCGCCCGGGTGCGGCGGGTGAGCTCGAGCACCTCAGCGGCATCGAAGATGCGGCCCAGGGGATAGAAGGCGTCGTAGTTGCCGATTTCCACCAGGGCGGCGCCGGCGGCCACGGCGGCGGGGAACAGCTCCGGATCCACGGCGCTGACGCAGATCGGCAGACCCGACACCCGGGCCGCCAGCTGCACCAGCTCGGGATCACAGGCCACATCGATCAGGTCGGCACCGCCCAGGCCAGCGGCGCGGCTGATGCGCTCCACGCTGGCGGCGTCAAAGTTGGTGAGGCCGGCGATCACCTTCAGGGCGCGGCGCTCGGTCAGGGCCTGGCGCAGCGAAGCGGGCAGCTGGGCGAGACGCGACATACCGATCCAGAAATGCAGTGGGGCGATTCTCCCACGCAGCACCGGGGCCGGGCAGGCTGAGGCCATGGCCGCCCCCTGGAGCCCCTTCCACCTGCGCCTGCACCGGCTGCTGCTGCGCCGGCCGCAGCTGCTGCCCCCCCACGCCACGCTGCTGCTGGCGGTGTCGGGTGGCCAGGATTCCATGGCCCTGGTGGGGCTGCTGCGGGATCTGCAGCGGCTGCACCACTGGCGGCTCTTGCTCTGGCACGGCGACCATGGCTGGCGCCCAGACTCCGCCCAACAGGCCAGCGCCTTGGCCGCCTGGGCCGAGGGGCAGGGATTGCCCCTGGAGCTGCAGCGCTGGCCAAACCCCCAGACCCATGAAGCCGCGGCGCGCCATTGGCGCCTCGAGCAACTGCAGCGCTGGGCCGCCGAGCAGGGTGCCAGCCGCGTGGTCACGGGCCACACCGCCAGTGA
>BJHC01000173.1 GCA_014191535.1 Cyanobium sp.
GGGGGCCCGTCAGGTGCGCCGCAGCTTTCCCAGCGGCTTTCAGATCTTCATCAAGCCCCCCAGCTTCGAGGAGCTGGAGCGACGCATCCGTGGCCGCGGCACCGACAGTGAGGAGGCCATCAGCCGACGCCTGCAGCGGGCCCAGGTCGAACTGCCGGCGGAAGCGGAGTTTGATGCGGTGTTGGTGAACGGTGACCTCAACGAGGCCCTGGCCCAACTGGAGCGGTTGATGGGCCTGGCCTGAGGCACGGGCCACGGGCGGGGTGTCCGCAACAAAAAAGCGGCCCCTCAGGGCCGCTGTGCGCTTGGGGATCGAAGCGATCCACCGATCACATCGGGTGGAACAGCAGATCGGGGAAGAACCGGTTGAACTCGATCAGGATGCCGGCCGTGATCGTGAACCAGATGGCCGAGAACACGGGGGCGGTGGTGAGGAACTTCTTCATGGGGGTGCCGATGGGGAGGGTCGGATGTTCGAAGCGAGAGGCGCTCAGCGGGGGGAGACGGTGACCTTGTCGTCCGACTCGAGCAGCTTGCCGCTGGTGAACTCACCGAAGGCGGCCAGGGGCCAGGTGGCGGCGGCCAGGGTGCTCTTGAAGGCCAGGGGCAGATCGATCTGGATCTCCTTCATGGCCGCATCTTTGTCGTTGCGGATGGCGCGCAGATAGTTGCGACCGGCCCAGCCAATGCAGCCGGCGATGTAGAGGAAGGCGATGCCGGGAATGATGAAGTCACCGGCGTGGCTGAGGCGGCCGTCCACGATCAGGTGGGGCAGGCCGTCAGCGCCGCAGGAGGCCTGGCTGTACATCGCGAAGCGGGCCTTGGCCTGGGGGGTGGAGGCGTTGGCGGCACGCTGCTGGAACCGGGCGCTCTCAGCGCAGGGGGTCAGACCGGCCACATCAGCTTTGGCCACGGGGGCAAAGCCAAAGATCAGCAGGGCGGAAATCAGAACAGCAAAGAGGCGGCGCATCGGGTCCAGCTGCTGCACGGCAGGATGTCACTTGCGGACAGTAGGGGAGCCCTTTTGCACCGATGCCCACGCTGCTGGCCCTCGAAACAAGTTGTGACGAGTCCGCGGCAGCGGTGGTGCGGGATCAGCGGGTGTTGGCCAGCGCCGTGGCCTCCCAGGTGGAGGAGCACGCCCGCTGGGGTGGGGTGGTGCCGGAGATCGCCTCCCGGCGCCATGTGGAGGCCCTGCCGGGACTGATCGAACAGGTGATGGCCGAGGCCGGGTTGGCCTATGCCGACCTGGACGCCATTGCGGCCACGGCGGCTCCGGGCCTGGTGGGGGCGCTGCTGGTGGGGTCGGTCACGGGCCGCACCCTGGCGCGCCTGCACGGCAAGCCGTTCCTGGGGGTGCACCACCTGGAGGGGCATCTCTGTTCGGTGCAGCTGGGGGATCCGCTGCCCCCGGGCCCCTATCTGGTGCTGCTGGTGAGCGGTGGCCACACCGAGATGATCCGCGTCGATGGCCCTGGCCGCTACAGCCGCCTGGCCCGCAGCCGCGATGACGCCGCCGGGGAGGCGTTCGACAAGGTGGCCCGCCTGCTGGAGCTGGGGTACCCCGGTGGCCCGGCGATCCAGGCGGCGGCGGCCACGGGGGATCCGCGCCGTTTTCCCCTGCCGAAGGGCCGCGTGTCGCTGCCGGAGGGGGGCTTCCATCCCTACGACTTCAGCTTCAGCGGCCTGAAAACGGCGGTGCTGCGCCTGGTGACCCAGCTCAAGGCGGAGCAGCAGGCCGGCGGCGAGCCCCTGCCCCTGGCGGACGTGGCCGCCAGCTTTGAGCAGGTGGTGGCGGATGTGCTGGTGGAGCGCACCACCCGCTGTGCCCGCGATCAGGGCCTGCAGACCCTGGTGATGGTGGGTGGTGTGGCCGCCAATCGACGCCTGCGCCAGCGGCTGGAGCAGCGCTGCGCTGAGCTGGGGCTGCACTGGCGCCTGGCGCCGCTGGCCTACTGCACCGACAACGCCGCGATGATCGGCGTGGCGGCGGAGCAGCGGCTGTTGGCCGGCGGGGTGAGCGACATCCGCCTGGCGGTGGCGCCGCGGCTGGCCCTGGAGCAGGCGCCGGTGCTCTACGCAGCTCCAGCACCGTTCTGATGTCTCTAGGCTGGCTGAATTCTGTGGCGCCAGCCATGGCCACCACCAGCCCCTCGGTTCCCGACGATTCCCAGGCGACGGCTGAGCTGGGGCCCGTGGATGTGGCGCCGGAAGAGCTGAACCAGTGGAAGCGGGGTTTCACACCCCAGGCGGAGATCTGGAACGGGCGCATGGCGATGGTGGGCCTGTCCGTGGGGCTGACGGTGCTGTTGATCGCCCGTCTGGCCGGCCGCGCCTGAGCCCGGCTGTCGCAGGGTTTCCAGGGGCTGAACCCTCCCTAGGATCCGGCCATAGGCCCGCCTTGCCCCGGCCGGCCGCGCGCCCCCCGTGAGCCCCCCGTGAGCACCCCCCACAACGTCTGCATCGTGCTGGGCACGCGCCCGGAGGCGATCAAGTTGGCGCCGGTGATCCAGGCCTTCCAGGCGGCGGACGACTTTCACACCCGTGTGGTGCTCACCGGGCAGCACCGCGAGATGGTGACCCAGGTGATGGACCTGTTCGGCATCACGGCCGACCACGACCTGGCCCTGATGGCCCCCAAGCAGACCCTCACCCACATCACCTGCAGTGCCCTGCAGGGACTGCAGGAGGAGTTCGAACGCCACAGCCCCGATCTGGTGCTGGTGCAGGGGGACACCACCACCGCCTTTGCCTCGGCCCTGGCGGCCTTCTACGGGCAGATTCCCGTGGGCCATGTGGAAGCGGGGCTGCGCACCGACGACATCTTTGACCCCTATCCGGAGGAGGCCAATCGGCGCCTGATCTCCCAGCTGGCGCTGCTGCACTTCGCGCCCACCCATGTGTCCGCCCGCAATCTGGCGGCCTCGGGGGTGGTGGGTGAAACGGTCACCACGGGCAACACCGTGATCGATGCCCTGTTGCTGATGGCGCAGAAGGCACCGCCGCTGGAGATGCCGGGGCTGGATTTCGAGCGCCAACGGGTGATTTTGGCCACGGTGCATCGCCGCGAGAACTGGGGCGAGCGCCTGCAGGACATCGGTCGCGGTTTCCTGGAGGTGCTGGAGCGCTTCCCCGATACGGCCCTGCTGCTGCCCCTGCACCGCAACCCCACCGTGCGCGAACCCCTGCAGGCCCTGCTGGGGGACCATCCCCGCGCCTTCCTCACCGAACCGCTCGACTACGACCGGTTGGTGGCGGCCATGCGCGGCGCCACGCTGCTGCTCACCGATTCCGGCGGCCTGCAGGAGGAGGCGCCAGCCCTGGGTAAGCCGGTGCTGGTGCTGCGCCGCACCACCGAACGCCCGGAAGCGGTGGATGCCGGCACCGCCAAGCTGATCGGCACCGACAGCGCCGACATCGTGCGGGAAACGGCCCTGTTGCTGGAGAGCCCCGAGGCCTATGAGGCCATGGCCCGGGCCCATAACCCCTTCGGCGATGGCCAGGCCAGTGCGCGCATTCTCGAGAGCTGCCGCAGCTTCCTCAACGCCCGTCGGGCCGCGGCCACCTGAGGCGCATCAGCCACCAGGGCGGCGCTTCTTGGCCCAGGGGGGCAAGTCGATGAACACGCGGTTGCCGGGTTTGAGGCCACTGAGAATCTGGGTGTCGCGGCCGCTGCTGGCCCCCAGGGCCACGGGCTGGAACTCGGGTTGATTGCCTGGCCCCACCAGCAGCACCCCCGGCCGCCCCTCCTCCGTCACCACCGCCACCGTGGGCACCAGGGTGCGCGGCGCCAGAACGCCGGTGTTGAAGTCGATGTCGGCGGTCATGCCGATGCGCAGCACCGGCGGCGGC
>BJHC01000174.1 GCA_014191535.1 Cyanobium sp.
ATGCTCGAGGGTTATCTCCTCACCGGTCGCTATGGGCTGTTCCACACCTACGAGGCGTTCGCCCATGTGATCGCCTCGATGTTCAACCAGCACGCCAAGTGGCTGGAGAGCTGCCAGCACCACGCCCCCTGGCGCGCCTCGATCGCCCCCTGGACCTGCCTGATCTCCAGCACCGTCTGGCGGCAGGACCACAACGGCTTCACCCACCAGGACCCCGGCTTCATCGATCTGGCGGGCAACAAAAGCGGCGACGTGGTGCGCGTCTACCTGCCCCCCGATGCCAACAGCCTGCTGGCGGTGGCGGAGCAGGCGCTGGTGGAGCCGAATGTGTGCAACCTGATCGTGAGCGACAAGCAGCCGCACCTGCAGTACCTCAACCTGGAACAGGCCCGCGCCCATGTGGCCAAGGGCATCGGCCTGTGGGGTTGGGCCAGCTCGGATCAAGGGGTTGATGGTGGCCCCCCCGAGGACCCCGACGTGGTGCTGGCCTGCGCCGGCGACGTGCCCACCAAGGAAACCCTGGCGGCGGTGCAGATCCTGCGCCGCAGCATCCCGCAGCTGCGCATCCGCGTGCTCAACGTGGTGAAGCTGTTTGCCCTCACCCAGCCCAGCGAACACCCCCATGGGCTCAGCGATCGCGACTTTGACGGCCTATTCACCAGCGACCGCCCTGTGATCTTCAACTTCCACGGCTACCCGTGGCTGATCCACCGGCTCACCTACCGCCGCACCAACCACGCCAACTTCCACGTGCGCGGCTACAAAGAGCGGGGCAACATCAACACGCCCCTGGAGCTGGCGATGAACAACCAGATCGACCGCTTCAACCTGGTGATCGATGTGATCGACCGCGTTCCAGGGTTAGGGTCCCGCGCCGCCCATGTGAAGGAGCAGATGAAGGAGGCAATCCTCGCCAACCGCTCCTACGCTCATGAACACGGCATGGATGCCCCCGACATCAGCCACTGGCGCTGGGAGGCCAAGCCATGAAAGACCACACACCCCGCTCCCTGCAGCTGCCCACCCCGGGCTGCTACGCCGACCCCGACCGCAGCGGCCTCACGGCCGATGACGTGTTCGACGGCATGGCCGAGCACCTCTTCTACACGCTCGGCAAACTCGCCCCCACCGCCAGCCGCCACGACCTCTACCTGGCCCTGAGCCATGCGGTGCGCGATCGGCTGATGACCCGCTACCTGGCGGGCATCGAAGCCATCAACGCCACCCCCACCCGGGTGGTGGCCTACCTCTCGGCCGAGTTTCTGATTGGCCCGCAGCTGGGCAACAACCTGCTGATGCTGGGCATCCAGGAGGCCGCCACGGAGGCCCTGCAGCGCTTCGGCATCGACAGCCTGGAAGAAATCCTCGAGGTGGAGGAGGAGCCGGGCTTGGGCAACGGCGGCCTGGGGCGCCTGGCGGCCTGCTTCATGGAATCGCTGGCCAGCCTGGAAATTCCCGCCACCGGCTACGGCATCCGCTACGAATTCGGCATCTTCGACCAGCTGATCCGCGACGGTTGGCAGGTGGAGATCACCGACAAATGGCTCAAGGGCGGCTGGCCCTGGGAGATCCCCCACCCCGACCAGGCCTGCTTCGTGGGCTTCGGCGGCCGCACCGAGAGCTACCGCGACGAGCGGGGCCACTACCGCGTGCGCTGGATCCCGGAGGAGCACGCCATCGGCGTGCCCCACGACGTGCCGGTGCTGGGCTACCGGGTGAACACCTGCGACCGGCTGCGCCTGTGGCGGGCCGATGCCAGCGAGAGCTTCGACTTCTACGCCTTCAACATCGGCGACTACTACGGCGCCGTGGAAGAGAAGGTGGGCAGCGAAACCCTCTCCAAGGTGCTCTACCCCAACGACGGCACCGATGAGGGCCGCCGCCTGCGGCTCAAGCAGCAGCACTTCTTCGTGAGCTGCTCCCTGCAGGACATGCTGCGCAACCTCGACCAGCGCGGCATCCCGGTGCAGGAGTTCCCCGACCACTGGGCGGTGCAGCTCAACGACACCCACCCCGCCATCGCCGTGGCGGAGCTGATGCGGCTGCTGATCGACGACAAGCACCTGGAGTGGGATCAGGCCTGGGACATCACCTGCCGCTCCCTGGCCTACACCAACCACACCCTGCTGCCGGAGGCGCTGGAGAAGTGGGGGCTGCCGCTGTTCGGCTCGCTGTTGCCGCGGCACCTGGAGCTGATCTACGAGATCAACCGCCGCTTCCTGCAGACGGTGCGCATCCGCTATCCCGGCAACGAAGCGCTGCTGCGCAAGGTGTCGATCATCGATGAGGAGGGCAGCAAGGCGGTGCGCATGGCCAACCTGGCCACCGTGGCCAGCCACCACGTGAATGGCGTGGCGGCGCTGCACAGCGAACTGGTGCGCACCAAGCTGCTGCCGGAATTCGCGGCCCTGTGGCCGGAGAAGTTCACCAACGTCACCAACGGCGTCACACCACGGCGCTGGGTGGCCCTGGCCAACCCGGCCCTGCGCCAACTGCTGGCCGAGAGCATCGGCGAAGGCTGGGTTGCCGATCTGGATCAACTGCGCCAACTGGAGCGCTACGCCAACGACAGCGCCTTCCTGGAGCGCTGGCAGCAAACCAAGCTGGCCAGCAAGCGCAATCTGGCCAACTACATCCACCGCCAGAGCGGCCTGCTGGTGGACCCGGCGTCGATGTTCGACGTGCAGGTGAAGCGCATCCACGAGTACAAGCGCCAACACCTCAACGCCCTGCAGGTGATCGCCCACTACCTGCGCATCAAGAACGGTCAGGCCGATGGCCTGGCGCCGCGCACGGTGATCTTCGGCGGCAAGGCGGCGCCGGGCTACTACATGGCCAAGCTGATCATCCGCTTCATCAATGGCATCGCCGAAACGGTGAACGCCGATCCGGACATGGACGGCCGGCTGCGGGTGGTGTTCCTGCCGGACTACAACGTGAAGCTGGGGGAACGGGTGTACCCCGCCTCCGACCTCTCCGAGCAGATCTCCACCGCCGGCCTGGAGGCCTCCGGCACCGGCAACATGAAGTTCGCCATGAATGGGGCGCTCACCATCGGCACCCTGGATGGCGCCAACGTGGAGATCCGCGAGCAGGTGGGGGCGGAGAACTTCTTCCTGTTCGGCATGAATGAGTCGCAGGTGGCGGCGCTGCACACCGAGGGCTACCGACCCTGGGAACTGATTCCGCAGCTGCCGGAACTCGGCGAAGTGCTGAAGCTGGTGGAGCAGGGGCACTTCAGCAACGGCGATGGCGAGCTGTTCCGGCCGCTGCTGGAAAACCTCACGGGCCGCGATCCCTTCTTTGTGCTGGCGGACTTCGCCGATTACCTGCGCGTGCAGGAGCAGGTGAGCACCGCCTGGGCTGACCGCAGCAACTGGAACCGGCTGTCGCTGCTGAACTCAGCCCGCACGGGCTTCTTCTCCTCCGACCGCTCGATCCGCGAGTACGCCGAGCGCATCTGGCGGGCGGAGGCCTTCCCGGTGACGATCACCTGCAACCTGGACGGCTGAGCCGTGCTGGTGCTCAACGTGGGCAGCTCCACCCTCAAGGTGGCGCTGTTCGCGGCTGACCCGGCCCAGCCAGACGCCCCGCCGCGACGGCTGTGGGAGGCCTCCACCGCGCGCAGCGGTGAGCTAACTCCGCAACTGCAGAACTGGCTGGAGCCGCAACTACAGCCCTGGTGGCCCCAGATCCAGCTGGCCGGCCACCGGCTGGTGCATGGCGGCGAACGGTTCGTGGCCCCCACCCGGCTGGAGGGGCCGGTGCTGCAGGAGCTGGAGGCGCTGAACCCACTGGCCCCGCTGCACAACCCCCCCGCCCTGGAAGCCATCCACTGGCTTCAGGCCCTG
>BJHC01000175.1 GCA_014191535.1 Cyanobium sp.
GATTGCCCAGAGCCTGCAGCAGTGGTTGGGCACCCCGGCCAACCAGCGGCTGCTCACGCAGCTGGAGCAGCTCGGCTTCTCCCTGGCCCTGAGCCCCGATGAGCTGGCGGCCCAGGTGCAACGGGCTGAGGCGGGCAGCGGACCCCTCAACGGCCAAACCTTCGTACTCACGGGCACCCTGCCCTCCCTCAGCCGCAGCCAGGCCCAGGCCCTGATCGAAGCGGCCGGGGGCAAGGTGAGCGGCTCGGTGAGCAAGAAAACCCACTACGTGGTGGCGGGTTCCGAAGCCGGCAGCAAGCTCAGCAAGGCCGAGAGCCTGGGGGTGCCGGTGCTCGACGAGGAGGGGCTGAAGACCCTGCTGGCGGCCGCCGCTGCCTAGCCTGGGGGTCGCCCCGGTGCCATGGCCTCCCCGCAGCCCCAACCCCTGGCGCACCGCTGGATCAAAACCGCCTGCGGCCGTGCCAAATACGCCGAGCTGGATGCACGGCCGGGTTCCTTGGCGCGGATCCGCCTGCTCTGGTTTGTGCTGATCGCCGCCCTGCGGGACTGGCCCCTGCCAACCCCACCGGAACCCGACTAACCGGGGGGCGAAGGGTCCTCCGCCTTGAGGGCACGGTCGGCGGCGCGACCCACCACCAGCACCACCGCCACGGTGGCCAGCACCCCCACGATGCGCAGGCTCCAGGCGCCGGCATCGGCCTGGCCGGACAGCACGCTGCCGAAGCGGGCCACATCGCCAGCCAGGGCCCCCAGGCTGCAGAACAGGATCGTGCCCGGCAGGATGCCGATCAGCCCCAGGCTGTAATCCCGCAGGCTCACGGCACTGAGGCCGTAGGCGAGGTTGAGCAGGGAAAAGGGAAAGGCGGGTGACAGCCGCGTCAGCAGCACCAACTTCAACCCCTCACGGCTGACGGCCTGCTCCACCGCCCGCAGGCGCGGCAGGGCCTGCCGGCGGCGCTGGGTCCAGTCGCGGAGCCAATGGCGGCCGATCCGGCAGGCCGCCCCCGCCCCCAGGCAGGCGCCGATGAACACCAGCACGCTGCCCCACAGCGGGCCGTACAGGGCGCCCGCCAGCATCGAGGCCCACACCCCCGGCAACAGCAGCGTCACCCAGAGGGCGTAGAGGGGCACGAAGGCCACCGCGCCGCCAGGGGAGCGCAGGCTCGCCAGCAGGTGGTCCAGTTGCTCCGGGGCGATCAAGGCGGCGGGATCCATGCGGGCGCGCCGGAGTCCGGTCAAGGTAGCCACAGGTTTGTACCTGCGGATCGCGCCCATGGACGTTCAGGCCAACCAACTGCGCCGCAGCCTGGGGCCCGTGGCCATCGGCGCCCAGGCGGTGGGCACCGTGGGCCTCACCCTCACCGCGGTGATCAACATCCCCGCAGCCGCGGCCGTGGCCGGGCGGGCCACCTGGATCGCCTATGCCCTCGCCCTGGTGGCGATCGCCCTGGTGAGCGAAACCCTGGTGCTGTTTCGCCATCAGCCCGCCGGTGCGGCGGGCATCGCCGGCTATGTGGAGCACGGCCTGGGCCTGCGCATGGGCCAACTGGCCTGCTGGGCGCTGGTGCTGGGCTATGGCGCCACCCTGCTGGCCTGCCTGGCCTTTCTGGGGTTCTACATCGAGGCGCTGCTGCGCACGTTGGGGCTGCCGCTGCTGCCGGAGCTGAGTTTGCTGGTGGGGGCCGTGGCCTGCTGGGGGATGGCCCGGCGGGATGTGCACGTCTCCACCAACACGATGCTGATCACCGAAACCATCTCGGTGCTGATCGTGCTCGGCCTGTGTGCCGTGGTGCTGCGCCATGGCGGCACCGCAGCAGACCTCACGGCCATCAACCCCCTGGGGGACACCGCCACCCAGGTGCGGTCGGGGTTGATGATCGCCGTGCTGAGCTTCATCGGCTTTGAGAGTGCCGCCAACCTCGGCGGTGAAGCGCTGGATCCGGAACGGGCCGTGCCCCAGGCCCTGCGCACGGCCGTGCTGGTGGCGGGGGGGCTGTTCCTGGTGTGGGCCATGGTGCTCACCGAAGGGCTGAGCTGGCTGCCCCCAGCGGCCCGCCTGGGGCTCGATCCGATCAGCACCCTCGCCAACCAGCTGGGGCGTCCAGGGGCCGGCGCCTGGATCCGCATCGGGGCCTTCCTCTGCCTGTTCGGCAGCGGCCTGGGCTGCCTGACGGCCCTCACCCGGGTCACGTACCACCTGGCCGAGGCCCGGGTGTTGCCGGCGGCGCTGCAGGTGCTGCATCCCCGCTGGCGCACGCCGACGACCGCCCTCAACGCCAGCCTGTGGCCCCTGGTGGCCCTGGGGGGCACCCTGCTGCACCAGCGGTTCAGTGCCAGCCGCATCTACGACCTGCTGGGGGGCTTCGGGGTGCTGGCGTTCCTCCTGGTGTACGGCCTGGTGGCGGTGGCCGCCCTGGGGCATCCGCTGCAGGGGGTGGGTCGCGAGCGCCGGCGGGGGGTGGCCGGGGCCGCCCTAGCGGCCGTCATCGCTGTAGGGGGCGGCTACATCAGCAGCCTCTGGAGCGGCCAGGCCCCACTGCTGCTGAGTTTCATCGCCCTGCTTGGGCTGGGCGGGGCGCTGGTGTTGCGGCGCCGATGACGGGCCCCGCACCGAGCAGACGAACCCTGAGATAACCAGGCGCCTGAACGTCCTGAATCAGGTCCTAGAGGCGCCCTAAGCGCCACCAGCCATTAAAAAGCGGGCCCACCGAGTCAGAGATCAGGCATCAACTGGCCACGGCATTGACAACAAGATTTCATCGCTGAAGGCATTGCAGGCATGCGCAAAGGGCAATCAAGACGAGTCACCGCCACCTCATTGCACAGCTAGGCAGGGACACCCAATAATGCCCCTAAAGCGATTGACCTTCAAAAAGAGATTCAGCAGGCATAGCTTGCAGAGTGAGAGCCAGTTTGAAATCACCGCCTGTCGTCGCGCCAGAAAATTAAACAGCCTGAGAGTAAAAGTAAATATTGACAATCAGGAAGATCAGGGGCAAAACAATCTCAAACCCAAGCTCATAGCGGTTCACCAACTTATGCTCAATATCCCCGAACCGATGCACCAACGAGATGGCATAGGCAATAAACACCTCAGCCACCATAAAAAAGAAGAGGAACAGCGTGTACTTATCACCTAGCGTGAAATAGGGCACCCGAGGCACCGAGCTGGCAATGATCAACTGATAAGCAAGCGTGGTGAACAGAAGGCTACTCACGAATTGAATCCGATCACCAATAGAATCCAACGGAATGGCGAGGAAAAAGATACTAGTGAAACTAAGAACCGCAAGCGGGATAAAAATCTTGTTGAGGTAGAACGAACTCTTTCTCGCCACCTCGAGTTTGAATTTTAGGAGCGAGAAAATGTCATCGCCATGATCAGGATCATCGTAGTCAATCACCTTGCTGCTCGAGCCAATCACATCCCAATCGGGGATATCAAATTGGCGCGAGATGGTCACATTATCCTGATTGTCCACAAGCCTCACAACCTTGCTATCCCAGGAAAATGAGGCGATATCCCCCTCCAGCAACTGCCGATCGAAGGGGAAACGCCGGACATCAAAGTTGGAGGCCAGGGTGACCTGCATGCGTCGTTGCAGCTCAGCGCGGCCGTCACGGTCAATCGTGAGGGTCAGATCATCCCCAGAGGCCTCACCCTCCTCGTTGATGAAGGTGATCTGAGGATTCCAGATGCCATCCAAAAAATCAGAGGCACCTCCATTGGTCAAAACCCTCTGATTTTCTTTGGGGTCGAGGCTGGCGGCAAGTCGCGGATCGCACCAACTGACATCAAGAAATCCAGCCAGCGTATAATTGTCTTCCGTAGATGCGATCCTCGGA
>BJHC01000176.1 GCA_014191535.1 Cyanobium sp.
CGATGGCCCGTGCCAGCTGCCACAGGGGCCGATCGAGTTGGTGGGGTGGTTGGCGCCGTTGCTGCAGCCAATGCCGCAGCGGTGCGGCGTCCTCTTGCTCCAGCAGTGCGGGCAGCAGCTCCAGCACCGGCCACACCAGGTTTTGGGCGCGCCAGGGGTCGGTGCCGGCTGCTGGGGGGGCAGGGCCCTCGGGGGCATCCCGCTGGTGCAGCAACTCCTGCACGAGCTGGCGCAGGCGGCTGCTGGGGAAGGGGAAGCGCAGGTTGGCGGCGATGCCCGCCCCATTGCCGAGGGCGATCTGTTCCCCCAGCCAGCGGCTGGTGGGCCAGGTGTTCACGATCACCTGCACCGGCTCGAACAGGCCGGGGGGCTCCAGGCGCAGCTGGGTGGCCAGCAGCTGCGCCAGCAGTTCAGCGCGATTGCTGCGGTAGAGCGTGAGCAAGGCTCAGCGGCTGCTCAGGGCCGGTTGCGGGGGTTCGCTGCGGAAACCGGGCAGGGGCTGGGCCAGGTGGGGCTGCAGCCCGGGCACCGTTTCCACCGCCTTGGTTTCCGGGCAGTAGGCGCTCAGCTCTCCGCCGTAGCAGGCGCCGGTGTCCACCATCACGATGTGGCGCAGCCGGCGCACGTGGGGGCCAGGGGTGTGGCCGATCACCACCTCACCGAAGCGGCCGTCGTAGTGCTGCCAGAAGTCGAGGCGCACCTGCAGATCGGGCTGCCAGGTGAGCGGGTTGAAGCCGGCGTGGGTGGCCACCCAGCCATCGCCCCAATAGGCCATGGGCAGGTGTTGGAGGCGCTCCAGCCACTGGCGGCAGTGGCGATCCCCCAGCTGGCGGTAGGTGTCGCAGCCGGCCAGCTTGCGGGAGGAGAACCAGCTCTCGGTGCGCAGGGCCGTGATCAGGTCCTGCTCGTGGTTGCCCCGCAGCCACACGGCGCGGCCGCTCTCCACCAGCCCCCAGATCCGCTCCATGCTGGCGGCGATGCTGGGGCCGCGGTTGATGGCGTCGCCGCAGAAGATCAGCCGGTCCTGGGCCGGCAGGCGCTCCAGCAGCTGATCCAGGGCCTCAGCGCAGCCATGGACGTCCCCGATCACCCAGTGGCGGGACCGATGGTGAACGGACGTCATACCGACGGCGCATTGCGATCAGTCTGCCGTGGCCCCTGCTGATCTGTCAGCGGGCAGGCCATGGGAAAACGCTGATAACTTGCCCTTAACCGCGGGCTGCAGCTCAAAACCCTGATGGAGAGCCCGTCGCAGCCTGCATCCAATTCCCAGGCCACCCCGCCACCGGTGGATCCGCGCACCCTGTCGGTGGGGCAGCGGGTGGCGATTCTGGTGAAGGCCCTCGACGGCGCCAAGCGCACCAATGAGGCCCTGGCCCGCTGCAGCAACGGCGATCAGATGGTGGAGGTGCTGCTGGATGCCTCCAGCAAGCTGGGGCTGGGGCTGAGCCGCGCCGAGCTGATCCGCACGCCCCCCATCCGCGACTGGGTGTGGTGGAAGAACAAGGAGGCGGTGCTCACCATTGGTGACGCCAAGCCCCGCTACCAACAGGACGGCGACCAGGGCCGTGCCAGGGCAGACGGGGAGTCGCCGCGCCGCAAATTCCTCGGGCTGTTCTGACTCAGGCGGCGCTGGCCAGGGCGTCGGGGATGGCCGCCGAGGGGGCCTCAAAGCTGCCCTTGGCCACGAACTCCAGGCGCAGTTTCATGAAGTCGATGAACTTCGGGTCGGTGGACACCACCGCCGCCGCCGGTTGCGGCACGGATTGCGCCACGGCCGCCAGTTCAGGCGCCTGCAGGAAGGCCGGGCGCTTCACCAGCCAGAAATCGATCGCCTTGCCCTGCTCGCCGTAGTTGCGCACCCGCTCGCGCAGCACTTCATCGAGGGGTTCCTCCACGGTGAGAAAGGCCTCACTGGCGGCCACGAAGTGGTACTGGGTCATGAACTGGTGCTGCCGAACAGGGGGTCCCGGCGGGGATTCTGAACCAGGACCTTCATCTGGCGAACGGCCTCCTCCAGCCCCACCGCCAGGGCCCGGGCCACGATCGTGTGGCCGATGTTGAGTTCCTCCATCCCTTCGATGGCGGCCACCGGCTCCACGTTTTGGTAGGTGAGGCCATGGCCGGCGTTCACCCGCAGGCCCAGGCTGCGGGCCAGGAAGCTGCCTTCGGTGAGCCGCGCCAGCTCCAGGGGTTGCTGGCTCCAGCTGGCTTCGGCGTAGGTGCCGGTGTGCAGTTCCACCCAGCGGGCACCGCTGGCCTGGCAGGCCCGCAGCTGGGCCGGATCCGCATCCACAAACAGGCTCACGCCGATGCCGGCCCCCTGCAGCCGCCCCACCAGGCCGCTGAGGCTGGCCAACTGGCCGGCCACATCCAGGCCCCCCTCGGTGGTGACCTCCTCGCGCTTCTCCGGCACCAGGGTCACCATGTCGGGCTGGATGCGCAGGGCGATCGCCTCCATCTCGGCGGTGGCGGCCATCTCCAGGTTGAGGCGGCTGCGCACGGTCTGGCGCAGCAGTTCCACGTCGCGGTCCTGGATGTGGCGCCGGTCTTCGCGCAGGTGCACGGTGATGCCGTCGGCGCCCCCCAGCTCCGCCAGCAGGGCGTAGCTCACCGGGTCGGGCTCCACGGTGCGGCGGGCCTGACGCACATTGGCGATGTGGTCGATGTTGACGCCGAGGCTGGCCATGGCGGGCGGGGATCTGTGCGGATCCTATGGATCGCGGCTGGATCGCGGCCCGCTCGATTAACTGCCCGCGCGGGCTTCGTGGGCCACCGCTGCAGTTTTACGGTTCCTGCAGATGCGCAGCACAGGGGTGAGCGGGCCGATGGCGGTGCAGGGCAGCGCAGCCCACCACACCACCCCTGTGGCGCTCACCGACCGTGAGCGCTCGCTCTGCCATGGCATCAACCCCTGGCTGGCGCCCCTGGCGATGCTGCTCACCCAGGACGTGGCCCTGAGCGGTTTTTTCTTCGGCGGCGTGCGCGTGCTCGGCGCCGAGCACCTGCCCCGCCGTGGGCCGGTGTTGCTGGCCCCCACGCACCGCTCCCGCTGGGATGCGCTGATGCTGCCGCGGGCGGCGGGGCGGCGCGTCACCGGCCGTGATTGCCGCTTCATGGTCACCCTCGACGAAATGATCGGCCTGCAGGGCTGGTTTCTGCAGCGGCTGGGCTGTTTCCCGGTGAACCCGCGCCGGCCGACGGCCGCCTCCCTGCGCCTGGCGGTGCAGCTGCTCGAGGACGGCCAGCAGCTGGTGGTGTTTCCGGAGGGCCGGATCATGCAGGACGACGGCCCGCTGCGGCTGATGCAGGGGCTGGCGCGGCTCACGGCCCTGGCGGAGGGCCAGGGGGTGGCGGTGCCGGTGGTGCCGGTGGGCATTGGCTACAGCCATGGGCGCCCACGGCTGGGGGACCGGGCGGCCCTCTGCTTCGGGGCGCCGCTGCGGCTGGAGGGCACGGAGCGCGAGCACGTGGCCCAGCTCAATGCCCAGTTGATGCAGGGCCTGGCGGCCGCTGAACGGGCTGCCCGCGCCGCGGTGGGCCGTCCGTTGCAACGCCTTTAAAGTTCGGCGACTCGAACACCCCTTCCGTGCGCCGGCCCCTCGCCGCTCTGGCCCTCAGCGCCCTGAGCCTGACCGCCCTGACGGCCCTTGCCCCCCAGCCTGGCCGCGCCCAGGAGGAACCCCAGAAGTCGATGCAGGCCTCCGGCGGCCTCAACCTGGCCTCGATCAAGGCCAAGGTGGCCCAGGGGGATGCCGCCGCCGCCGCCGGCAAGCCCACTGAGGCCAAGGCCGATTACGACCAGGCCCGTC
>BJHC01000177.1 GCA_014191535.1 Cyanobium sp.
ACTGGAGCTGGAGGACCTGCGCTGCTGGCATCCCCTGCCGGGGCTGCCCTGGCGGCGGCGTTGGTACCGCGCCGTGGATGGGGTGAGCCTGCAGCTGCGGCAGGGGGAAACCGTTGGGGTTGTTGGGGCCTCCGGCTGCGGCAAGAGCACCCTCTGCCGCGCCCTGATGGGCCTGGTGCCGGTGCGGGGCGGCAGCGTGCGGCTACAGGGCCAGAACCTGCGGCAGCTGCGGGGGGAACCGCTGCGGCGCGCCCGGCGCCGCATCCAGATGGTGTTTCAGGACCCCCTGGCCTGCCTCAACCCCGCCATGGCCGTGGGCGATGCCATCGCCGATCCGCTGCGGATCCACGGGCTCGCCAGCCGGGCGGAGGCCCGCGAGCGGGCCCGGGAGCTCTTGGCGGCCGTGGGGCTCAACCCACCGGAGGCCTTCGAGCAACGGCTGCCCCGGCAGCTGTCCGGCGGCCAGCAGCAGCGGGTGGCCATCGCCCGGGCCCTGGTGCTGAAGCCCCAGGTGCTGCTCTGCGACGAGAGCGTGAGCATGCTCGATGCGGAGGTGCAGACGGAGGTGCTGCAGCTGCTGCGCGACCTGCAGACGCGGCTCGGGCTGGGGATCCTCTTCGTGACCCACGACCTGGCGGTGGCCAGCGGCTTCTGCCAGCGGGTGATCGTGCTCGATGGGGGCCAGATCGTGGAGCAGGGCCCCGGCGATCAGCTGCTGCGCGATCCCCAGGCGCCGATCACGCGCACACTGGTGGAGGCGTGTCCGCGCCTGCCCGCCGGCGCAGCTGCCTGAGCAGCTTCTCGAACACCTCCGGCAGCGGCGCCTGCAGCACCAGCCGCTCCCGGCTGATCGGATGGTCGAGCCCCAGCTGCACCGCGTGCAGCGCCTGGCCAGGCAGGGCCATGGGCAGCTTGCGGCAACGGGAATACACCGGGTCGCCCACGATCGGATGGCCGATGTGGGCGCAATGCACCCGGATCTGGTGGGTGCGGCCGGTGTCGAGCTTGAAGCGCAGCAGGGCGTAATCGCCGAGGCGCTCCACCAGGCTCCAGTGGGTGCAGGCGTGGCGGCCGGAGCCGTCATGCACCACGGCGTACTTCTTGCGGTCGGCGGGGTGGCGGCCGATGGCCCCGATGATCGTGCCCCGGTCGCCACCGGGCACCCCATGCACCACCGCCAGGTATTCGCGGGAAGCCACCCGCTGCTGGATCTGCACCTGCAGCTTCACCAGGGCCTCCTGGCTCTTGGCCACCACGATGCAACCGGTGGTGTCCTTGTCGAGGCGATGCACGATCCCCGGACGCATCTCGCCGCCGATGCCCGGCAGGTCGGGGCAGTGGTGCAGCAGCCCATTCACCAGGGTGCCGTCCTTGTTGCCGGGGGCGGGATGCACCGTGAGGCCGGCGGGCTTGTTGAGCACGATCAGGTGCTCATCTTCAAACAGCACATCCAGGGGAATGTCCTGGGCCACCAGGTAGGGCAACGGCTCCGGGGGCGGCATCCACAGCTCCACGGTGTCGTTCTGGCGCAGGGGGGTTTTGGCCCGCCCCGTGACGCCATTCACCCGCACGTAACCGGCGTCGATGAACTTCTGGATGCGGGCGCGGCTCTGCTCAGGCCGCTGGGCCACCAGCCAGCGGTCGAGGCGCATCGGCAGGGGCTTGGGATAGGTGAGCGTGAGCAGCTCGCCCTCGCCCTCGCCGAACGCGCTCACGGCAGCTCCAGCGCCAGGGGGCCCAGCATGCCGCGGCGGTAATCGTCGAGCAGCCGCTGGGCCATGCGGGCCAGATCACCGCTGGTGTGGCGCCCGGCGGCCGCCTCCAGCCAGCCATGGGCATCGGGCGTCACCCCCTCCAGGGCGGGCACCGGCAGGCCATAGCGGCGCTCCAGCAGGCCGGCACTGACCCCGGCCGCCGGCACCGCCTCCAGCTCCGCCAGCATCCGCACGAAGGCCATGGCCACGGCTTCACCGTCGTAGGCGGCCTGGCCGATGTCGTCGCAGAGGGCCAGACGCAGGGCCGCCAGCTGGTCGTCCAGCCGCGGCGGCAGCACCCCGGGGGCATCCAACAGGTCCAGGTCCTGGCCGAGGCGCACCCAGCGCAGGCTGCGGGTGACGCCAGCGCGGCGGGCGCTGTCCACCACCTTCTGGCGCACCAGACGGTTGATCAGCGCCGACTTGCCCACGTTGGGGAAGCCCAGCATCAGGGCGCGCACCGGCCTGGGTTTCATCCCCCGAGAGCGGCGCCGTTCGTTGAGGGCATCGCCGGCGCGGATGGCCGCCTGCTGCAGCTGCTTCACGCCGGTGCCGGCCTTGGCATCGCTCCACCAGGGGGTCTGGCCCTGGGCCCGGAACCAGGCATCCCAGGCCTCCCGCGCAGCGGTGGGGATCATGTCGCGGCGGTTGAGCACCAGCAGGTGCTGCTTGCCCTGGATCCAGCGCTGCAGGCGCGGGTGCCCGGTGGCCGTGGGGATGCGGGCATCCCGCACCTCGATCACCAGGTCCACCTTGGCCAGGTTGTCGGTGAGGGCCCGCTCGGCCTTGGCGATGTGGCCGGGGTACCACTGGATCGCGGGGGCGGCGGCGCTGAGCAGCTCGCTCACGGCACCACCATCACCGGGCAGGGCGCCAGCTGGATCACCCGGGAGGCGGTGCTGGGGGCCTCATCCGCCTCCAGGGTGAGGCCGCGGGTGCCCATCACGATCACGTCGGCGTTGATTTCATCGGCCACATCGCAGATCACAAAGGCGGGCTTGCCCTCCCGCTCGATCACCTCGGCCTGCACCCCCTGCTCCTGGAAGCGGCTGCGGGCCTGCTCCAGCAGCGCCGCCACCGCCGCCGGGTCGTCCTGGTCCGGCTCCACCACCGAGAGCACCACCAACCGACTGCTGTGCTGCTGGGCCAGCTTCAGCGCCCAGCCGGCGGTTTCAGCGGCCTGACGGCTGCGGTCGATCGGGAAGAGGACGGTCTCGAACATGGCCGGTTGGCCGGTGCCCCCTTGGTCTAGCGCCCATTCCCAACAGATCCAGCCATGGGACGGCCAACGGGCTCAAAAGTGCCCCTTGACCCGCCCGCTAAATTCTCCCGACTCCTTTCTTGCCCTGAGATCGATGGCGAAGCGTTCCCTGGCCAGCCTCTCCGCTGATGAACTGCGCGGCAAGCGCGTGCTGGTTCGGGTCGACTTCAACGTCCCCCTCAACGATGCCGGCGCCATTACCGATGACACCCGCATCCGCGCGGCGCTGCCCACCATCAACCACCTCACCGGCAACGGCGCCCGTGTGATCCTCTCGGCCCACTTCGGCCGTCCCAAGGGCCAGGTGAACGAGGGCATGCGCCTCACCCCGGTGGCTGCGCGCCTGAGCGAACTGCTGGGCAAGCCCGTGGTGAAGACCGACAGCTGCATCGGCCCCGATGCCGAGGCCAAGGTGGCCGCCATGGCCGACGGCGATGTGGTGCTGCTGGAGAACGTGCGCTTCTTCGCCCAGGAAGAAAAGAACGAAGGTGATTTCGCCAAGCAGCTGGCGTCCCTGGCCGATGTGTACGTCAACGACGCCTTCGGCGCCGCCCACCGTGCCCACGCCTCCACCGAAGGGGTGACCCAGTACCTGAGCCCCAGCGTGGCCGGCTACCTGATGGAGAAGGAACTCCAGTACCTGCAGGGCGCGATCGATGAACCCAAGCGCCCCCTGGCGGCCATCGTGGGCGGCTCCAAGGTGAGCTCCAAGATCGGCGTGCTCGATGCCCTGCTCGACAAGTGCGACAAGATCCTGGTAGGCGGCGGCATGATCTTCACCTTCTAC
>BJHC01000178.1 GCA_014191535.1 Cyanobium sp.
GCCCGCTGCCCTGGAGCAGCTCCAGGGCTGGCTGGGGGCGGTGACCGCCGGTTGCGCTGCGCCGGCGGCTAGCTGTTGCCCCTGACCCCTGGCTTCAGCGGGGTTCGCGCTCCAGCCCCGCCAGGGCCTCGGGTGTCTGCCGCCGGAAGCTCCGTAGGCGATGGTCGCCCGCCTGCAGGTCGGCGATCAACCGCTGGCAGGCCCGCTCCGGCATGGTGTGGTCGCCGCAGGTGAACACATCCACCGCGGCGTACCCGGATTCCGGCCAGGTGTGGATCGAGAGGTGGGATTCCGCCAGCAGCGCCAGGGCTGTAACCCCCTGGGGGGTGAAGCGGTGGCTGATCAGTTGCAGCAACGTGGCACCGGCCTGTTGCACGGCCTGGGTGATGCTGCTGCGGAGAAAGGCTTCGTCGTTGAGGCGATCGGCACGGCAGTGGTAGAGCTCCAGGATGCAGTGCTTGCCCACGGTGTCGCTGGTGGGCGCGTTGATGGCAGGGCTGGTGGCTGCCCATCCAGGGTTGGGGTGCAGTTCGGCGAGGGATGGAACCATCGAAGGCGGTGGAACAAGCCCGTACCGTAGGGCCGCTGATTCCCTGCGGCATCTGGCGTTTCGAGCCTGCAAGCCATCTTTTGCTGGCCCTCTTCCCGAAACAGCAGGTGTGCACTGACACAGGCGGTTGTCGCGGCAAACCAAGCCTTCATGCAGCCTTAACGGGTTCCTAACCCTGGTGCCGTTTCCGCTGTTTAGACGTTGGGAGCTCCCGTTCGGTTGCTTCCATGACCTTCGCGAAGAAGGCCCTTTCCATCGGACTTCTCTCCGGTATCGGTTTTGCGGCCGCTGCCACCGCCCAGACCACCCTGAATGGCGCCGGCGCTTCGTTCCCGGCCCCCTTCTACCAGCGTGCTTTCGCCGGTGCCGCCGGCCAAGGCATCATGGTGAACTACCAATCCGTGGGTTCCGGCGCCGGTGTGCGCCAGTACATCAAGGAATCCGTTGATTTCGGCGCCTCCGATGAGCCTCTGAAGGCTTCGGACTACGCGAAGGTGAAGCGCGGTGTGGTGCAGATCCCCACCGTGGGCGGCACCATCGCCGTGGCCTTCAACAAGGCTGATTGCAAGGGCCTCAAGCTCACCCAAGCCCAGCTGGTCGACATTTTCCTGGGCGAGATTAAAACCTGGGATCAGCTCAAGTGCGGCAAGGGCAAGCTCACGGTGGCCCACCGCTCCGACGGCTCCGGCACCACCTTCGCCTTCACCAACTCCCTGAGCGCCTTCTCTTCCAAGTGGAAGAGCAAGGTAGGCGAAGGCAAAACCGTGAACTGGCCCGTGGGCGTGGGCGGCAAGGGCAACGAGGGTGTTTCCGGCATTCTCACCAACACCCCTGGCTCGATTGGCTACGTGTCCCGCGCCTTCGTGAAGGCTCCGCTCAAGTCGGCTGCCATCCAGAACAAGGCCGGCAATTTTGTGCTCCCTGACCTGGCCGGTGGTGCTGCTGCCCTCAACAGCATCAGCCTCGACGCCAACCTGGCGGGTGAAGATCCGAACCCCTCCGATGCCAAGGCGTACCCGATCACCTCGCTCACCTGGATCCTGGCCTACAAGGAGGGCAACAGCCTGAAGGCCGGCCCGATCCGCAAGGCCCTGCTCTATTTGCTGGGCCCCGGCCAGAGCCTGGCTGACGACCTGGGCTTTGTGCCCCTGCGTGGCGACATCCTCAAGAAGGCCAAGGCTGCCGTGTCCAAGATCGGCGCCTGATTTCAGGCCTGCGATCCGCTTCAGGGGGCTTTCTCAGCCCCCTTTTTTTTGCCTGAGCCCCGCAGATTCCGCGCTTGGATGGCTGGAAGCGAGCCCCCATTATTGCTGCTGGTGGCCGATGGGCCCGAGTGGCGCGATGCCCTGCACCAAGCGCTCGTGCAGGAGGGATTCCGGGTGGTGCAGCAGCCGCTGCCTTTGAAACCCAGGGATTTGCTGACTCAGATCCAGTGGTCCATCCCCCCTGCCCTGCTGGTGTTGCATCTGCCCTCCGGGCCCTGGACGCTGCAGGCCACGCTGCAGCTGTTGGAGCGTCTGCGCCGTAGCCATCCCCAGATCCCCCTGTTGCTGCTGCCCGAACAGTCGGACGACCTGGAGCGCTCCCAGCTTCTGGATGCCGGCGCTGACGATGTGCTGTCACGGCCCTTTGGCCTGCGGGAGTTTGTGGCCCGCTGCCGTGCCCTGTTGCGCCGGGTGCGCCGATCGCCCACCGGCGGGCGATCACCAGCCCAGGAGCAGGTGCTGCGGATCGGTGCCATCCAGCTCTACCGCCAGCAATGCAAGGTGACGCGGGCGGGAGTCGCGGTGTCGCTAACGCCGCGGGAGTTTCGCCTGCTGGAGCACCTGATGCTGCATCCCGGGCGTGCCTTCAGCCGTGACCAGTTGATCGAGCAGGTATGGGGTCCGGATTACGACGGTGACAGCAAGAGCGTGGATGTTCACGTGCTCTGGCTGCGGCGCAAGTTGAGCTTGATGGCGCCTCATCCGGAAGCGATCGTGACCCTCAGGGGCCTTGGTTACCGACTGGATGGACCTCAGGAGTGATTAGCGAGCTGAGGTAGCGGCGTCGCTGCTCTGACAACAAGGGATTGTCGATCCAGCCCTCCTCAGCAGGGCCCGTGCCAGGCCGTTCAAGCGGCCCAGGGCCAACGGAGCTGGGTGGGTTGTGGCGCTTGGGGGGGCTGCTGTTTGTCACGCGCGTCGGATTGAAAAGGGGTGGACTGTTTCACGGAATTCACCCAGCTGCAGCCGGCCACAAAACTGATGCTGCCCCGTCCGGTTTGGATCAACATCGCTTGGCCTCCCGTCACAACAAGATGAGTTGATCTTAAAGCTAGTTTCGGGAGAACAGTGTTGATTGCTACGTGATGCTGCGCATTTGGCCTGGATTAGGGCCTGAATGTCGCCTGGATCACCGGAATTGGGGCTGTTTCTGCACATCGAAGCTGCGCTGCAGGATTTGCCCCACGCTTAGGCCGATCGGTAGGGTGCCGTCGAATGCGGATCCCTGCACATTGCGATAGAGCTTGTTGGTCACGAGCCTGTAGGTGGAATCCTGAAGGGGGATGAGTCCGGCCTGGCTGGCGATGCGGCGACCCCGCTGGAGGGTGTGGTCGATGAAACTGCGCAGCAGGGGATTGGCTTGCACCTCGGCGGCGTTGACGTAATAAAACAGTGGCCGTGAAAGCGGCAGGTATTGCGAGCTTTGCACGCTCTTCAGGCTCGGCAGCACCGGCCCGCGGGGGCCCCGCACCGCCAGCGCCCTCAGCTGATTTCGGTTGGCTTGGTAGTAATCGAACCCGAAGTAGCCCAGGGCGCCGGGATTGGTGGCCACACAACGCACCAACACGGTGTCGTCTTCGCTGGCGGTGTAGTCCTGGCGGGAGTTGCCCTCGCTGCCATTGATGACCTTGTTGAAGGTGTCGTAGGTGCCGGAGTCCTTGCCGGGGCCGCAGAGCTTGATGGCCTGATCGGGCCAGTTGGGGTTCACCTGGCGCCAACGGGTCACCTTGCCCTGGGCCTGGCTTCCCCAGAGCTGGTTGAGCTCTTCGGTGCTGATCTGGCGGGCGAAGCTGTTGGCGCTGTTCACCACCACGGTGATGGCATCAAAGGCCAGGGGCAGTTCCAGGAAGCTGACCCCCTTGTCGCTGCAGGCCTTGAGCTCCTTGGCGTTGATCGGGCGCGATGCCGCCGCCAGCACCAGTCGGCCCGCACAGAACTGGCGCAGGCCCGCCGATGTGCCGGTGGCCTCCGCGCTGA
>BJHC01000179.1 GCA_014191535.1 Cyanobium sp.
GATATGAGGCACGTTGGTGCCTTGATCGGCATCCACCGGGATGCGGTGGCCCTCCACAGCCACGCCGGCGGCCTCCAGGTTGAGCCCCTCCAGGAAGGGCCGGCGGCCGGTGGCCAGCAGCACGCCATCGCAGGCCAGGCGCTCGCCCCCTTCCGTGATCAGGGTGAGAGCGCCGGGTTGCCCCTCGATCGCCGCCGGGCTGTGGGCGAAGCGGATGTCGATGCCATCGGCCTGCATCGCCTCCTGCACCGCCCGTGCCGATTCCAGGTCGAAGCCGCGCAGCAGGTGATCACCGCGCACCAGCTGGGTCACCTGCACCCCCAGGCCGTTGAGGATGCAGGCGAATTCACAGGCGATGAACCCCGCCCCGACCACCACCACCCGCTGGGGGAAGCGCTCCAGCTCGAACAGGTCGTCGCTCACCCAGCCGAGCTCGGCGCCGGGGATCGCGGGGCGGTGGGGCCTGCCGCCCACGGCGATCAGGATGCGCTCCGCCTGCAGGCGCTGGCTCTCCTGGCCGCTGCCATCCACCACCGCCACGCTGTGGGCGTCCGCCAGGCGGCCCCAGCCCCGCACCAGCCCCACCCCGTCCTTCTCCAGGAACCCAAGGTGCAGCTGGTTGAGGCGACCCACCTCCGCCCGCACCCGGCGCAGCAGCTCGGCGCTGTCGGAGCTGGTGCTGCCCAGGCTCCAGCCGTAGCTGGGGGCATCCGCCAGCAGGTGGCGCATGGCGGAGCCGTACACCAGCAGTTTCTTGGGCACGCAGCCGCGGATCACGCAGGTGCCGCCCACCCGGTCGCCCTCCACGATCGCCACCCGGGCGCCGTAGGAGGCGGCCCGCTTCGCCGCCGCCAGGCCGCCGGAGCCGGCACCGATCACCACCAGGTCGAAGGGTTGGGTCATGGGGCGGAGGAACGCACAACAGCGCAGGCTTGCGGGGCCAGATTGCCGCGGCCTGCCCTCCATTGCTTAGAACAGCGCCACCGTGTTCGCGCGCCGTGCTGCCCTCCCCCGATGCCGAGCTGATGGCGGCCCCCCTGAGCTGGCCGGAGTTGGAGCAGCTGCTGCCACCCCAAACGGAGGCGGAGCTGCAGCGTCAGCGCTGTGATGGCCCCACCAATGCCCAGGCCCAGCTGCGGCTGTTCGGCCGGCCGGAGAGCGAGGTGCGGGTCACGCTCTACCGCGATCACCACGCCTGGTGCCCCTACTGCCAGAAGGTGTGGCTGTGGCTGGAGGAGCAGCGGATCCCCTACCGGATCCGCAAGGTCACGATGTTCTGTTACGGCGAGAAGGAGCCCTGGTTCACCCAGCGGGTGCCCTCCGGCATGTTGCCCGCCCTGGAGCTGGACGGCCGCCTGATCACCGAGAGCGATGTGATCCTCGAGGCCCTGGAGCGCAGCTTCGGCCCGCTGGGCCAGGGGTTGAGCGACCCGGATGTGCTGCCCCTGCGCCAGCTGGAGCGTCGCCTGTTCCGGGCCTGGTGCCAATGGCTCTGTTACTGCGAAGGGGAGGGGGCCCACACCGCCTCGGCGGAGCAGCATTTCGCGCGCATGGCCGGGCTGGTGGAGCAGGCGCTGGAGGTCATGCCTGGCCCCTTCTTCCTGGAGCGGTTCGGCACGGCGGATGTGATCTTCGTGCCCTACCTGGAGCGGATGAACGCGTCGCTGGCCTACTACAAGGGCTATGGCCTGCGCCGCCATCACCCCGCCATCGACCGCTGGTTCACCGCCCTGGAACAGCGCCTCACCTATCTCGGCACCCAAAGCGATATCCACACCCACGCCCACGACCTGCCGCCGCAGATGGGGTGCTGCCTCAGCAGTGGCGGCCCCGAGCAACGGCGGCTGGCGGCCCTGGTGGATGGGGGGCTTTGGCCCAGCGATGAGCCGGATCTGATCGAGACCCGCCAGCCCGAACCCGCCGATGCGGCCCGGGAGGCCCTGGCGCGCATGCTGCGCCACCGGCAGCGGCTGCTGGCGATCAACCCCGAGGGGGAGCGGCAGGGGGCCGCCGCAGCGGAGCGTCTGGATCAGGCCCTGCGCTGCGCCCTCACCAACCTGATGGCGCCATCGGCGGCGGCCGCCGTGGTGCCCCCCGCCGGCTCAGCGGCGGGCCTGCGCTACTGGCGCGACCGCATCAGTGCCCCCCGGGACATGTCGTTGCATGCGGCACGGCGGCTGCGGGCTGCCCTGGAGCGCACGGCGGCGCTGGTGGGGCCGGAGCAGGGGCCGCCGCTGCCCCTTCGGGACCGCCGTGATCAGAATCCGGCGCCGTTTGTGGCCCCGTTCGTGGAGGTCAGCGGCCGTTGAGGCCTTCGCGTTTGCGGCTGAGGTACTGCACCAACTCCTGCTGCAGGGCCAGCAATTCCCGGGTGCAGCCGCGAAACGCCGCCCGGTGACGGATCTCGTCGTGGCGGGTGTTGAGGTCGCGCAGCATCAGTTCGATCGCGTCGAGTTGGGCTCGGTCCATCGCCGCGCGCAGCACACTGACTTGACCCTATCAACCACGCCAACCCTGGCTAGTTTGCGGCCACTGGTGGGCTGAGCCGATGGCGTTCCGCAAAGGGTTGCTGGGGGCCGTGCTGCTGGCGGGGCTGGCCTGGGTTCCGCTGCCGGCCCGAACCGCTGAGGTGGAGGGGCAGACCTGGTTCACCAGCCCCCCCTGGAAGGTGGAGTTCACCAATTACTGGTGGTACCTGATGCAGGCGGGCGTGGAGTACTACTTCACGGTCACCCTGCCCGACCAGGCCGGTGCCGGCTTGGGGGGCCTGGTGATCCAGCAGACCCGCGGGGTGGACCGCGACTTCCCCTTTTTCACGCACCGCACCCGGGCCTTCGTGGGGCGGCCGCGGCGGGAGGGCGCGGCGATCCCCGTGCAGGCCAGCTTCGATGGCCAGAGCCGCACGATGACGGTGCGCTTCCCGCAGCCCCCCCAGCCGGGGCAAACGATCACCGTGGCGCTGCTGCCCTGGCACAACCCCACCTGGTCGGACACCTACATGTTTGCGGTGAAGGCCTTGCCCGCCGGGGCCAACCCGGTGCCCGCCTCTTTGGGCTTCGCCACCATGCCGATCTATAACCTCCGCGACTAGATCACCCGGTTGGCGTTAGAGAAACCATCCGCCGAAGCGATCGCGCAGCCTGGCTCTCGGCACCCTGCCGCATGCGGTGTTTCCATCACAACAAAGTGTTCTGGACAGCTGAATGGATCGGCGGTCTTGGGTAATTTCTGCGTCCTCCTGGGCCTGCGGGCCCGTTCTGGCCGCCGTGCTGATTGCCGCTCCCAGCCAGCAGCAGCTGATCGAGCGCGCCGATCGCTATATCGCCGCCCACTACCGCGAGCCGTTGCGCATGCCGGATCTCGCGCGCCATTGCCACGTGAGCGTGCGCACCCTGCAGAACCTGTTTGTTGTTCAGCGGGGGGAACCGCCCCTCAAGGCCCTGCGTCGGTTTCGGCTGCGCCAGCTGCATGCCCAGGTGCTGGCCCAGCCCAAGCTGGCCCTGCGGCAGCACTACGCCCATTGCGGCCTGATTGGCTCCGCGGCCGACCGGGCCTTCTTCCTGGAGCTCTATGGCCTGTCGGTGCGGGAGCACCAGCTGGCCAGCCGTCGCCGCTTGAAGCGCCTGCCCCCGCCCCAGCCCAGCAACACCGCTCAGGCCGCCTGAGTGGGGGGTTGCAGGGAGGAGTGGTGGTGCACGATGCGCCAACGGCCCTCCTGGAAGGCATACACAAACGTGTAGCGGGCGGCCACCCAGTGGTCGCCATCGAGCCAGAAGCTGTAG
>BJHC01000180.1 GCA_014191535.1 Cyanobium sp.
GCCCTCAACAGCGCCGCCGGCAGCGGTGCCCTGACCGATACCGGGGCCGATGGCGCCGAGGCCGACAGCCAGACCAGCAGCGACAACAGACGCGGCGGAGGTGATGGAATCCATGGTGGAACGAAGGATGTGGGGCGCTGGGAGAGCGCGGACGGGGAACCGGGACGTTATCCCTGCGCCTGGGACACCCGTGGTGCACTGATTCAGAGACGGGGCCTGATCAGTGGAGCCAAAGGTGGGCCCGGATCGAGCCGGACCTGCGCGCAGAGAGTTTGCCAGACCGAGGGTTTCGATCGGGCGGGGTCGAAGAACGACCTAGTGGTGCTCCTCGTGCACCGCCTCACCGATGTAATAAGCGGCGAGGGTGGCGAAGATGAGCGCCTGGATGGCACTGGTGAACAGGCCGAGGAACATGGCCGGCAGGGGCACGACCAAGGGAACGAGGAAGGCCAACACGGCCACCACCAGTTCGTCCGCCAGGATGTTTCCAAACAGACGGAACGACAGGGAGAGGGGCTTGGTGAAGTCCTCGACGATCTTGAACGGGAGCATGATCGGGGTCGGCTCCACGTAGTACTCGAAGTACCGGAAGCCTTTGCGGCTCAGACCTGCATAGAAGTAGGCCAGCGACACCAGCAGGGCCAGGGCCACGGTGGTGTTGATGTCAGCCGTCGGGGCCCCCAGTTCACCGCTGGGGAGATGGATCAATTTCCAGGGCACGAGGGCCCCACCCCAGTTGCTCACGAAAATGAACAGGAACAGGGTGCCGATGAACGGCAGCCAGTCGCGGTAGGCCTTCTCGCCGATCTGCTCGCGAGCCATGTCGCGGATGTAATCCCAGAGGAACTCCAGGAGGTTCTGCACACCGCGTGGATCGCGCTCCATCTTGCGGGTGCCCACCACCACCAGGGCCAGCAGGGCGCCAAGCACAACCCAGGAGCTGATGAAGACCTGGCCGTGAATCTTGAGATTCCCCAGCTGCCAATAGAGGTGTTGGCCCACCTCCAGTTCGGCAAAGGGAAGGGTGAACGGCAGAAAACCCATCGGGTCGAACGGTCGGGGTCGCGCAGGCGACGGTTTAGGGACGGCCGGCTCGGAGATCGAGCGCAACCTGAACAATCAGAGCCGGTTTGTAGAGCAGGAAGCCGAGCAGGGCCGGCAACAACTCCAGCTGGGGCAGACGGGCGGACGCCATCACCAGCACAACGGGCACGAGCAACTGCAGCTTTCCAACCTTCTTGGCATCGGGCCCGAGACGGGCGACGCTGCGGCCGAGAAGCCGCAGGTAGACCACCCCCGCGAGGGAACCCGCCAGCACGGAGGCGGCGGTGTGGAGGTCGAACACCAGAGCCGTGACCAGCACCGCCAGAGCGGCAGCGATCAGGGTGGCGAGAAGGAGGCGCCGCTGGAGCTGCGCGTAGTCGTCTTGGGCGGCCGCGGAAACGACCACTGACGACGGGGATTCCAGGGCGGCGGACACGGGGTTACCGGCGGAAGTCTCCTGGTCAGTCACCGCTGCATCCTCCGGGGACGATGGAGCGGGGGACTGGAGCGGAGGGGAAGCCAGCAAAGGCGCCGACGCTCTGAAAAGGCGCGTGGAATTTATCACGCACCGGCGCCGGGGCCGGGCTGGAGCAGCAGCACCCGTTGCGCCAGCAATTCCCTCGCCACCACAGCGATCTGCGCCGCAGGCCAGCCCAGGGGCAGGGTCCCCAGGGCCGCACCGGCGGGCGCCTGCTCCAGGGCCTGCATCAACTCCAGCCCCTGGCTGGAGAGATCGAGGGGCGCCATATCCGAATCCAGCAACGCCTGACCAGGCCAGCCCCAGAGGCAGCGGTTGCGGGCGCCGGCCGCGGCCAGCAGCACGCTGTCGGCCTCCCAGGTCTGCTGGCGCAGGGGGGGCTTCGCCAGGAAAAACTCGAAATGACTGATATCGGGGTCCAGGTCCTCCACCAGCTGCCAGCGCTGCAGCGGCGGCAGGGCCTGGGCCCGTTCCAGCAGCTCCCCCTGCAGCAGCCGGGCCGGATCCCACACCTGCGGATTGGAGAACCCGGCGAACTCCAGATCCGCACTGGCCACGAAGGCCATCAGGCGCTCCAGGTTGTAGCTGGTTTCCTGGGGGTGCAGGTACATGTCCGCGAAGTTGGCGTCCGCGGCGCAATCCAGGGCCCAGCGCTGCTCGTGGTGCCGCCGCAGCCGGTTGTGCTCCGGCAGCTCCGCCAGCAGCTGACGTCCGAGCCGCAGTCCGGGCTCTCCGGTGCCCACGGCGAGGGCCGTGAGGGCGCGCTGGGTGCGGTGGATCTCCCAGCGCCCCCCATCGGCATACAAAAACAGGTGCAGGAGTGCACCGGGCTTCAGCAGGGCCGCCAGGGCCCGCAGGCCCGCCTCCGGCTCCCGCAGGTGGTGCAGCACCCCCACGGAATTGATGTAGTCGAAGGGGCCCTCCCCCTGCAGCTCCAGCAGGCTGCGGTTCTCGATCCGCACCTGGGCCTGCTGATGGCCGCCGGAACGGCGCAGCCGCTCGCGGGCCACCTCAAGGGTGCCGGGAGAGATATCCACCGCCAGGATCTCGGCCCCCGGATTGAGATGGGCCAGGTAGTCGGTGCTGACCCCGGTGCCGCAACCGGCATCCAGGATCCGCAGGGGCTCCCCGGCGGGCCGCGGCGGCGGCAGCGCGCCGGTACAGGCGGCAGTGGCCGCGTCCACGCTCCAGCGCCAGTTGTATCCGGGCGGCGGGCCGTCCTGGAGGGGGTCACCGGGGTAAGGGAAGCGGTCGTAGAAGGCGCTCACCACAGGGGTGGCGGCATCGGCGGGGGCCTGGGTCATCGGCGGCGGACAGGCACGGTGGGGGAGGCCGGGGCAACGGCTCACCGCGAGCATTTCATGCAGCCCGCCCGGCCGGCTGCATGGCCGGCCGGCCGGCCGGCCGGGCTGCAAACATTTGTTCATGGGCCGCCGGGAGGCCAGAGGGCCAGCCGTAACGTGCCCAGGCCAGGCTCGCTCTCATCCATGACTGTGACCGCCAGCAGCGGCAGCAGCAGGGTTGCTCCTCAGCGCTACGACACCCTGCCGCTCTCCAGCGTCCGCCAGGCGGAACAGCAGGACCGGTTCCTCGACGGTGGGGAGCTGAACACCCTGGTGACCTTTTTCCAAAGCGGCCAGCTGCGGGTGGAGGCGGCCCGTCGCGTCTCCGCCAATGCCGAAGCGATCGTGGCCCGGGCGGCCAGTCGCATCTTTGCGGGCGGCACCCCGCTCTCCTATCTCGATGCGCCGCTGAGCCCTGTGGCCGCCGCCGAGGGCACCCCCCTGGCCAGCGACCAGGCCGCCTTCCAGCGCTCCGTACAGACCTTCACCGGCACCAGCGGCGCCAGCCAGCGCGGCAACGTCTTCACCCGCCTGCTGGAGGGTGCCGGCGGTGATGCCGACGTGCGCGTGGTGTTGCCAACCGGTTTCAGCCCGATTTCGGTGGCCCGCTACGGCACCGAGCGGATGAAGAAATCAGTTCGCGACATGGCCTGGTTCCTGCGTTACGTGGGCTACGCCGTGGTGGCGGGTGATCCCAGCATCCTGCGGGTCAACACCCGCGGCCTGCGCGATGTGCTGGAAAAGGGCTGCTCCCTGGCGGCCACCAACGTGGCCCTGCAGGAAATGCGCGCCGGCGCCGCGGAGCTGCTCAAGGACCTCCCCGAGGCCCGCAAGCTGCTGATCGACAGCTTCAACGTGCTGATCGAGGAGCTGGCGTTGCCCACCCCCTCGGCCCGCCAACGGCTGGGCAGCCCC
>BJHC01000181.1 GCA_014191535.1 Cyanobium sp.
GCCCCAGGGTGATCCGCTGCTGCACCTCTCGGTGCTCCTGCACATCCACGCCCTCCAAGCCATACACCAGCTCATAGAGCAGGGAACTGCCCTGAATAGAGAGGCAATGGCAGCGCTCGAAGCAGGCCTGCGGCTCGGCGCGCACCAGTTGCCGCACCCGATCGGGCACCTGTTCAAGGGCCTGGGGTGCTGCCGCTGCCGCCAGGGCAAACCGCAGCACCACCCGCCGCTGCTGCAGTTCATCGCAATTGATCACCACCGCATTGGTCAGCAGGCTGTTGCCCATGACCACCGCCTCGCCGCTGGGGTTGCGAAGCCGGGTGGAGCGCACCCCCACCCGTTCGACACGGCCGGTGATGCCATTCACCTGGATCCACTGACCCGTTTGGAACGGGCGATCCAGGAGGATCGTGAGGTAGTTGAAAAACTCCTGCACCGGCTGTTTGAGGGCCAGGCCGGCACCGATGCCACCGGCGCTGAGCAGGGCCCAGATGGCGGCCATCTGCACCCCGATGTTCTGGAGGTACAGCACGGCTCCGAGGCACCAAATCAGGGCCCGCAGCATCGGCGCCAGGGACCACAACATCGCGGCCACCGCCTCATCCGGGCAGCGTTCGGTCCAACGGCGGAAGGTCCGGGTGCAGACGCGGTTGGCGACGCGCACCAACAGCACCAGCAGCACCAGCTTGGCCGCAGCCATCAGCAGTTGATCACCCCCTAGGGCCAGGGGGAGCTGGCGCCAGGCCAGGGCCCCACTCAGCAGCCATCCCCCCACGGGGACCGCCTCCGCCAGCAGGCGAGCGGGGTCACTGTGACTCCGCCGTGCCAACAGGTGGATCAGCTGCCCCAGCAGCTGGGACAGCAGGCCACCACCCAGCAGCACCAACAGGGCTGGAACCAGTGCCGTGGTGGCCATGGGGATCAGGGTGTCAGATCCCCCGTTCCATCAGTCGACCCATCAGATCACAGCTGCGCTGCTGGAACCCGGCCAGTTGGTTGGGTTCCAGCCCCCCCACGGCGAGCCGCGCCATCTCATAGACGTGGCGGCTGAGATCATCGGCCAGCTGCTGGCTTGGGGATTGGCCGGCGGTGGTGAGCACGGAGCCGGCGGAGAGCTTGAGCAAGCCTTCCACCAGGGCATGGCGCCGATTGACCAACAGCACGTGGTGCTCGGGCAGGCCCGGGAGCCGCTGCTCCATCAGGGCTCCCATGTCATTGATGCGGCGCATCTGCTCCGGCAGCAGGATCAGCGCCGCCGGGGCCTGGTCCCCCTTGAGGGCCTGCACCTGAATGGTCACCTTGTCATTGGCCAGGGCTGTCTTGAACAGTTCCCGCAGTTTTTCGGAGCTGTCCTTGCCGTCGGCATCGCTCAGCTCGTTCTCCTTGTCCTGCAGCGAGTCGTCCAGTTCGCTGTCCACCCGCTGGAACTTCAGCTCGTTGTGGCGGTACTCCAGCCAGGGGATGAATTGGGTGTCGATGAAGGTATCCGCCAGCAGCACCTCGGCCCCCTGGCTCTTCCACAACGCCAGAGCCCCCGCCTGCCCCGCTTCATCGGTGCAATAGAGGATGCGCTTGTCGCTGGCCTGATCCAGGCGCGACCGATACCCGCCCAGGGTGGTGTAGGCCTTGCCCTCGGTGCCGGGAATCGGGTCAGGGCTGTCGCCCTCGGCGGCGCTGGCGGTGGTGCCGAACAACACAAGCTCACTCACCTGATCGGCGAACTTCTCGTCCTCCATGGCGCCGATTTTGATGAACGGCGCCAGGGATTCCCAGATCTCGGCGTAGCGCTTCGGATCCTCGCGGTGCAGGTCCTTGAGGCGGTCGCCCACCTTCTTGGCCACAAACCCCCCGATGGAACGCACGCGGCGATCGGTTTGAAGGGCCGAGCGGCTCACGTTCAGCGGGATGTCCGGTGAATCGATCACGCCGCGCAGGGGCAGGAGGTAGCGGGGAACGACCTCCTTGATCGAATCGCTCACAAACACCTGGTTGCAGTAGAGCTTGATCTCGCCCTTTTCCCAGTCCGCCCGGCCGGTGGATTTCGGGAAATAGAGGATGCCCTGCAGGTTGTAGGGGTAGTCGGTGTTGAGGTGGACCCAGAGCAGTGGATCCCCCTGGAAGGGATACAGGTAGCGGTAGAGCTCGATGTAGTCGTTGTCGGTGAGGTCGCGGGGGCTCTTGCGCCAGGGGGCCTCCCGCTTGTTCACGGTTTCCCCCTCCAGCTGCACCTCCACCGGCATGAAGTCGCAGTAGGTGGTGATCAGCGTGCGGATCCGTGCCGGCTCGATGTACTCGAGCTCCTCCTCCATCAGATGCAGGATCACATCGGTGCCGGCTTCGCTGCGCTCCCCGGCCTCCAGGCTGAAATTGGGGGAGCCATCGCAGCTCCAGCGCACCGGCTCGCTGCCTTCGCGGGCGCTGAGGGTCACCAGCTCCACCTGCTTGGCCACCATGAAGCTGGAGTAGAACCCCAGGCCGAAGTGGCCAATGATCGCGTCGTTCTCCTGTTTGTATTTTTCGAGGAAGTCTTCGGCGCTGGAGAAGGCCACCTGGTTGATGTAGCGCTTCACCTCATCGGCGGTCATGCCGATGCCGTTGTCGGAGATGGTGAGGGTCTTGGCCTCGCGGTCGATCCGGATGCGGATCTGCCCCTCACTGCCTTCACTGCAGTCGCCAGCCATGGCGGCCATGCGCCGCTTGCTGATGGCATCGACCCCATTGCTCACCAGTTCCCGCAGGAACACCTCATGGCCGCTGTAGACGGCCTTCTTGATGATCGGGAAGATGTTCTCGGTGTGGATCTGGATCTGGCCCTGTTCCGCCTGCAGCACCACCGGTCTCAAAGCGACATGGCCACCAGATTCCCCCGCCATGGTGGGCAGCGCCAAGGGGCTGCCATGGGCAGGTAACCGTCCTTCAGGCCGCCGCGGTGGTCTTGCTCTGCACGTCCCGGTTCAGCAGAAAGAACAGTTGCTCCGGATGGCGGTAGTTGCGGGGCATGCAGTGATGCAGCGTGGAGAGGCGACTCCAGGCAACGGTGCGGCTGGCCTTGGCCAGGCTGACGCCATCGCGCACCAGGATGCGCAGGGCCTTGCAGTACAGCGGATAGCTGGCTTCCAGCTCACCGATGGAGAGGGTCTGGGTGAAGGTTGGAGTTGTCATGCCTCCTTCCGGAAGGGTGGGGTCCATGGCTCTGACAATCCCGCCACCGCGGCCATCGCTTCAACCCCCATTTGGGATCAACTGCAAGAGCGGCATCACCAGAGGCGTGGTGCGGCCATAAAAAACCCGGGGACGTCCAGACCCCGGGTCAGTTGTTCAGTCCGGGGATAGGTTCCCGAGGCGCCATGGGCTGGCGCAATCCCCGGATGGGGACGATTGCGCCCCCAGCGGCAGGTGCAGGTTTGACCATCCGGCAGACCGGCGATCAGTGGCGCTGCAGCACCCAGTGGGTGGAATCCAGCCAGGCGCCACTGCCATCAAACCGGCGGACCAAGCGTTCGAGCTGATTCGGACCGATCAGCCAGCCGGCCTCAACGCTGAACGGTTCACGGTGGCTGACCTGATGGGGGCCGAGGTGGTAGCCGCCATCGGCCAGCAGGGTGAAGCGCTGGGGCTGGGAACCCCCCTCGATGGCCAACACGGGCTCATCTCCCTGCAGACGGTGAGTGTGGATCTGATCCCCCACCTGGCTGCGCCACTGCACAGCGCCATCGGCAAGGCGTTGCACCTCCAGCTGGCAGTCGAAGCTGTCCGGCTCGGGCCAGTCGGCGCTG
>BJHC01000182.1 GCA_014191535.1 Cyanobium sp.
CCCGCATCCTGGAAGGCCCGCCACTTGCGGAGCAGAGTCGAGTGCCCCAGGTGGATGTCGCTGCCCGTGGGGTCGATGCCGAGCTTCACCCGCAGGGGGCGCCCCTCCGCCGTGGCTTGGGCCAGCCGAGCCGCCAGCTGCTGTTCAGGATCAGCGCCGGCACCGGCGGGGAACAGGTCAGCCACCCCCCGCGCCAGCGCCTGCGGCAGTCCCCACCCGTCGTTGGCCATCAGCTCCGGATCGCCCCAACGGCGCGGTTGTTCTGGGGTCGGATCGTAGGCAGCGGTGGCCTCAGGTCTGCTGCTCCAATTCCCCCTTCATGCGATCGAGGGTGCGCTGCATCTGCTCGAACATCTGCTCGGGGGTCATGCCGAACTGCCCCAACTGGGTGCGCAGCTGCTCCACGGTGAGCTTGGCCTGGAAATCATCGGAGAGCTCAAAGCGCTTCATGAACACGCGGTAGCGATCCATCAGCTCCTCCATGCGCTCGATGAACAGCTTTTTGCCCTCCCGGTCGAACTTGCCGTACTCCCCCCCCAGCTGCATCAGTTGCTGGTAATCGCCAAACAGACGCTTGGCCTCCTCCTGCACGATCTCGGAGTCGAAGAAGGCCATCGAGGGAGCCGGGCTTCACGGTTGGGGGAATTGTGCTGAAGCCCACCGCCCTTGACGAGTGCGGATCCACGTATGGCCAAGGGCCGCCATGCAGCACACAGTGAAGGGGGCGCAATCCCCCCGTTGGCGTGGATTTCTCGCCCCGCATCGCCTCGGCCCAACGCAACACAGCCCAGTGCATCGCCCTGGTGCGCGACCTGCGCCTGCTGCTGTGCATGGGCAGCCGGCTCAGCCTGAGCATGGCCGTGAGCACCTGCCCGGAGGTGGAGCAGTTACAGGCCGTGACCACCGAGCGGGAGGCCCTGGCCCTGCTGGAGCAGGGCCAGGTGGATGTGCTGCATTGCACCGACGTGCTCGAGCAGGGCAGCGGTGACCGGCTGGTGCAGCAGGCCAAACGGCGCTGGCCGGCCCTGCGCACGCTGCTGATCATCACCAGGCCCCACCGCATCGGAGCGATTCGCCGCGCCAGCCGGGCCGGCTGTGATGGCCTCTGCCTGGAGCGCAACCTGGGGCTGGGCACGGTGCTGACGGCCCTGCGCACCGTGCAAGGGGGCGGCGTGTACATCGACCGCACCCTCTGGGAGAGCTATCTGAACAACTATCCCGGCGGCCAGCCCAGGCCCCTGGCGGCCCTGAGCGAACGGGAATGTGAGGTGCTGCAGCTGGCGGCGCGGGGCATCCCCAATCCAGAAATCGCGGCCCAGCTGTTCCTCAGCCCGGAAACGGTGAAAACCCACATGGGTCAGATCCTGCGCAAGCTGCAGGCCCGCGATCGCGCCCATGCGGCCGTGATCGGCATCAGCCTGGGCTTGGTGGACCTGCCGGAACCTGGGTAAGGTCGGGCGGTTCTGCCGCGTGCCTTCGCCGCCATGGCCCGGGGCCACTGGTTGGATCCTTTCGCCCGCCGGCTGCTGGAAGCCACCGGCCAGC
This sequence comes from Cyanobium sp., assembly GCA_014191535.1. Taxonomy (GTDB): domain Bacteria; phylum Cyanobacteriota; class Cyanobacteriia; order PCC-6307; family Cyanobiaceae; genus Vulcanococcus. Next base: position 1,546 of record BJHC01000182.1, read on the forward strand.
TGGCGCCGCGCCCTGCCGCGCCCGCCCCCGGTGGAGCCGACCCCCAGATCGAGCGGGAGCTGCTGGAACTGCGGCTGCGGCAGCAACCCCAGCACCGGCTGCGCAGCGCCGATGAGGCCCAGCACGCCGCCGCCCTGGGCTGGCGGCTGGATGTGAACCGGGCCAGCGCCGACGACTGGCTGCGCCTTCCCGGCATCCAGCCCGGCCAGGTGGATCTGCTGCTGCGGCTGCAGCAGGGGGGCGTGCAGCTGAGCGGATTGGACGACCTGCAACGGCTGCTGGAGCTGCCCACCGCGCAGCTGGCCCAATGGGAACCGCTGCTGCTGTTCCGCTGGTACGGCGATGGCTTGCCGGCCTCACCAGCCCCCAGCCGCCTCGACCTCAACCGCAGCACCGCAGCCCAACTGGAGCGGCAGCTGCCCCAGCTCAGTGCCGAGCGCCGGGCCCGCTTGCTGCGGGAGCGGCAGCGGCAACCCTTTCAAGACCTGGCGGACCTGCAGCAGCGCCTGCAGCTGCCGCCGGCCCTGGTGGAGGAATTGATCGGGCGCGTGCGCTTCAGCCAGGGGCAAGCGGGCCCCCAGCTGCCGCGCTCCGCCTGAGCCGATGGCGGCACGCCCCACACCCCGCCAGGGGGATCTGTTCAGCGGCAGCGGGGACCACGCCGGGATGCCGATGGCGCCGCTGCTGCCGCTGGATGCCACCCAACTCGAGCAGTGGCAGCAACGGCTGCTGGACTACCAACGCCCCTGTTTTGAAGCCGTGGCCCGCGGCGCCACCCTGGCCGCCGGACAGATCGATCTGTTCAGTGCCGCCGTGAGCGGGCCCGCCGAGACGGTGCAGCGGCTCAATCCCCTGGCCCTGGCGGCCCAGCATCTGCAGTTCTGGCGCTGGCCTGAGGCCCAGAGCGATGGTGCCGCGCTCTATTTCGTGCTCGATCGCCCGCCGCACCTGGACGGGCACCTGCTGCTCTACGTGGGCGAAACGATGCAGGCGGATCGGCGCTGGAAGGGGGAGCACGATTGCAAGGCCTACCTGGCGGCCTACGGCGAGGCCCTGCAGCAGGTGGGGCTCGGCAGCCAGCTCAGCATTCGCTTCTGGAACGATGCCCCGGCCGCCACGCGGCCGCGGCGGGCCCTCGAGCAGGCCCTGATCCGCCACTGGCTGCCGCCGTTCAACAAGGAAACCCGCGGCCGCTGGGCCACACCGTTCACCGCCGGGCTCGACTGAGCCGCCTACCATCGCGCCCAGCCAATGGCCCCGATGGCAATGGAGATCCGCTGCAGCAGCACCACGGCCCGCGACTGGAGCGGCGATGCCCTGGTGGTGGGGGTGTTCAGCGGTGACGCTGGTCAGGGGGTGCGCGATCTGCTGACGGAACGGTTCGGCACCGCGCTGCCGCAGCGGCTCGAACAACGGCGCTTCCAGGCCAAACCGGGCGAGAGCGCCAGCCTCGAGCTGCTCAACCACGCCCCCGCCCATCTGATCGTGGTGGGCCTGGGGGCCCCGGCGGATTTCGGCGCCGAGCAACTGCGCAGTGCCGCCGCGGCCGCCGGCCGACTGGCCGCCGCCGCGGGGGCCCAGCAGCTGGGGTTGGCCCTGCCGGTGGAGGGGCTGGAACCGGCAGCAGCAGCGGGCGCCATGGCGGAGGCCCTGCGGCTGGGCCTGTTCGCCGATCAACGCTTCAAGAGCGATCCGGAACCACGGCCGCAACCCCAGGCCGTGGAGCTGCTGGGGCTGCCGGCGGCCGCCCTGGCCGACTGCCAAGGGGCGGTAGCCAGCAGCACAGCCCTCTGCAGCGGCGTGGAACTGGCCCGCCAACTGGTGGCGGCTCCCCCCAATGTGGTGACCCCCGCCGCCCTGGCGGACACCGCCGCCGAGCTGGCCCGCAGCTTCCAGCTCGAGCTCAAGGTGCTGGAGCGCAGCGACTGCGAAGCCCTGGGGATGGGCTCCTACCTGGCGGTGTGCCAGGGCTCCGATCTGCCCCCGAAATTCATCCACCTCACCTACCGCCCCAGCGGGCCGGCCACGCGGCGCCTGGTGCTGGTGGGCAAGGGGCTCACCTTCGATTCCGGCGGCTACAACCTCAAAACCGCCGGCTCCCAGATCGAAATGATGAAGTACGACATGGGGGGCAGCGCCGCGGTGCTGGGGGCCATGCGGGCCATCGCCGAGCTCAAGCCAGAGGGCGTTGAAGTGCACATGCTGG
>BJHC01000183.1 GCA_014191535.1 Cyanobium sp.
AATCCGCGAAGCCAGGCTGGGGCAGCAGCGAGGGCCCCAAAGCGGCGGCGTCGCGGGCCGCCCAGGTGAACAGCTCGGCGGCCCCATTGCCGGGCAGCACCAGCGCCGCCTCCAGACCATGCAGCGAAGCGATCGCCTCGCACAGGCCCTGCGCTGTGCGATCGGGGTAGGGCTGCAGTGGCGCCTGCCAAGCGGCCCAGCGGGCACGCCAGGGCAAGCCAAACGGTGCCAGGGAGGCACTGGCATCGAGCACCTGGCCCGGACGACAGCCCAGGCGCCGGGCCGTGGCCTCGAGATTGCCGCCGTGGGTTTCAGGCACGGTGCGCTGCCGGCTCAGCCCCCAGCCTGATCGACGGCGCCGCCCAGCGCCGTTAAAACAACCGCACTGCCCCTGCAGCCATGCGCCACCATCCCCCAGCCCTGTGGTGCCTGGTCGCTGGCGCAGCGATCACGTCGGCACTGCATGGCGCGGCCCTGGCGGCATCGCCGGAGGCCCTGGTGCGCGCCCTGGAGCAACGGCGCTGCGAGCGCTGCCAGCTGCAGGATGCTGATCTGGTGCAGGCGGATCTGCGGGAGGCCCGTCTGCGGGGCGCCCAACTGCAACGGGCCAACCTGAGCGGTGCCCGGCTCGATGGAGCCGATCTACGGGGGGCCAACCTCAGCGACACCAGCCTGGCGGGGGCCTCCCTGCGGGGGGCGGACCTGCGCGGCAGCCTGCTGATCGGCACGGACCTGCGCGACTGCGACCTCAGCGGAGCCCTGCTGGATCCGGCCAGCTTGAACCGCAGCCACTGGCAACAGGCCCGCGGCATCGCCACGGGATCCCAGGGCTACGCCGAACTGCACAACGCCGGAGTCAATGCCGCCCAGGCGGGACGCCATGCCGAAGCGGAGCGGTGGTTCAGCGGCGCCATCCAACAGCTGCCCAACGCCGCCATCACATGGGTGGCCCGGGGGATCAGCCGGGCCGAACAGGGGAACGTCAGCCTGGCGGCCCAGGACCTGCGCTACGCCGGCCAGCTCTACAAGGCCATGGGGGATCAGGAGCAAGCCCAGGCCCTGGATCAAGCGGCAACACTGCTGGTGGCACCCAACACCCCCAGCAAGGGGGGCAACGGACTGGGCTCCAAGTTGCTGGGGGGCGCCATGGCGGCGTTCAAGGTAATTGCACCCCTGGCGGCCAAGGCGATGCTGCCGGCTCCCCTCTAAAACCCCGGGTTCCCGGTTCCCATGAACTGACGCGCTTCGCGGGTCACCGCCTGATAGCCGTAGCCAAAGGTGCCGCCGTCGCCGTCATTGATGACGCGTGGGGTCACCAAGATCACCAACTCACGCTTGCTGCGGGCGTTGTTCGAGCTGCGGAAGAACTGCCCCACGAACGGCAGGTCACCCATGATTGGCCACTTGGTCACCGCCTGATTGTCCGCATCTGAGATCACGCCAGTGAGGATCAGGGTCTGGCCATCCCGCACCCGCACCGTGCCGGTGTCAAGGCGCCGCACCTGCAGGATGTTGATGCGGCCGCAGCCCGCCACCTGTTCGATGGAATTGGCCCCAGCACGGGCCGAGATGGATGGCGAGAGGGCGAACGACACAAACCCGTTGTCATCGATCTTGAGCACACGGGCGCCAAAGGTGAGGCCCTCCGTGCCGAATTGGGGTTGGCAGGTGTTGGGGGCGCCGTTCTGACCCGCCTGAACGACGTAATCGGTGATCACCTGGGAGCCCACCGTCACGAACGCCTCATTGGAATAGGGGCGGCCAATGCTGGCCGTGTTGAGCACCGAGTTGGCTCCAGCAGCGGCGGTGGCGGCGGCCAGGGCCACCTCCCTGCCCCCCTGAATGGGGTCATCGTTTTCGCTGAGGATCAAGGTGGGGCTGGCCAGCACCTTGGTGCTGCTGGACACGATGGCCGCCCGCACCAGGTCGTAGAAGTTGTTGTCGGCGTAGGCGGTGGAAGGATTCAGAGGCGCCGCTGTGCCGGTGGGATTCACGGTCTGAATGGAATTTGTTGTGGTCGCACCACCCGTGGTGGTTGCAGTGTTGTTGACCTGCGTCGACTTGGCAGATTGATAGCCACCGGCAATGGTCTCCATCCCCGGAGTCGTGGGGGGCAATCGATTGTTGAAGGCGCCGATCAAGCGCCCCTCGTCATTGACGATGAAGTTGTTGCCGTAGCGGAACGCGAAGCTGTTCTTGACGGCCGCTTCGTTTTCCAGCGACACGTCGAGGATCTTCACCGCGCAGGTAGTTCTCCGCCACGGCCACCACCTGGGGATCCCCCACCGGCGTCACGGTCTGCAGGCGCGAGTCGGTGGTGCCGCTCAGTCCCCTGAGGGGGCCGGCTGCGGCGCCGTAGGTCTCCGTGGTGGTGATCGTCTCGCGCTTGGTCTGCTGCACCGCGTCCCCACCGGCCACCTGGTTGGCCTGGGACTGTCCCTGGGTGACGGTGTTGGTGATCAGGTTCACCTTGGTCATGCGGGCACCGAGGCTGGCCAGGTAGTCGGCCGCTGAGCCCGCCGAGGCTTGGTTGAGGCGATACACCTTCGAGAGCTGGGCCCCGAAGGTCTTCGACTGCACGGAGGGGCCCACCATCAACATCCGCCCCTCCTGCTTGGCCTGCAGACCGGAGGCCAGCAGCACCGCATTGATGGCACGCGCGTAGGTTTCGCCGCGGAACGCCAACGACACGGTTGGCGTCACCGACGCGGCTGCCGTCGACGCACCAGCGGCGGCGCCGGGTGCCCCGCTGGCAGGGGGATCATCACCCACGTACACGAAGCCATACCCACCCATCTGGGCCAAGGCCATCAGGGCATCTTTGGCCGGCGCATTGCGCAGGGTCATGGTCACCGGCGGACCGCTCAGGCTGAGGTAGCTGCGGTTCCGCAGCACCATCGTTCCCACCGCCATATCCCCCAAGGGAGGTGCCACGGCCCGGGGCTGCAGGGGTGGGGCATAACTGGCCTGGGGCAACGCCCCGGGCTGGCGCAGGTTGAACTGCCCCGTCTGGGTGGATGGGGCGGAGGGTGCCGTGAAGCTCAGGATCAGGTTGCGGCCATCGGCACTCACCAACGGGCGACCCAGGGGCACCCCAGGCAGAGGTGACACCTCGATGCGGTAACTGCTGCCGCTGCCTTGGATGCTCACCTGACGCAACCCCGCCTCAGGCAACGCCAGATTCTGAGGGCCCAGCCGCAGGCCCGAGGGGCTGGAGAGCTGCAGATCTCCCTGCCACCCATTGGCACCTTGAGCTTGACGCAGCACCGGCCCCGGACCCACCCCTTGAACGACCACCTCCACGCCCTCAGGGCTGCGCCGCACCTGCAGCAGCAGGGCGTCGCCGGCCTGAGGGGGCTGCCCCAGCGACGCCGGCGGTGCACCGACTGGAGACTGGGCATGAGCGCCGATTCCACCCACGGCGGCGGCCATCGCGGCGGCGGCTCCACAGGCCGCAAGCGAACCGCGACGGATCATGTCTCAGGCCATGGAGCGATGCGCGGATGGTATCGATGCCCGAGCGAGCTCACCAGGGTTGACGCTGTGGCTGTTACGGCGACGAGCCCTCGCCGTAGAGGCTGAGATTGAGGCGCAACTCCGCCGGGGTGCCGGCCTTCACCGCCAGATCGCTCTGCACCACGAGCAGGGATAGACGCTCCAGTCGCCGCAGGAACTGCACCAGCTGCGGCCCACCGCCGCGGGCGGTGAGTAAGACGCTGGTTTTGAGCCATCCCG
>BJHC01000184.1 GCA_014191535.1 Cyanobium sp.
CACCACATCCTCACCAGTGGCTTCAATCTCTACGTGCTCGAACTGGTGGTGCTGTATCTGGGCGGCAGCGTCGCCTTGCTGCTGATCGGACCGGGCCGCTTCTCATTCGATGCGGGCATCGCGTCGGAGTTGTTGCAGGCAGCGGATGAACCTGAGCATGGCGATGCCGCTGATGGTCTGAGCGACCCTGCGCTGCAGCCCGTGCGGGTCGACGTTCGCTAGGGAAGCTGCACGTCGCGTCAACGGTTCAGCCGTTGCATCTGCCAGGTCACCAGGGTGCCCACCGGGCTCCAGAGCAGGTAGGGCAGCAGCAGCAGTGCGGCGCTGCCGGAGCTCTGGGCCACGCTGATGGCCAGGGCCAGGCCCCAAGCCCAGCCTGCGAAACCCACCACCGTGCCGTTGGAGAGTCTTCGGGTCTGGCAGATCAGCCAGGTGTAGCTCTGCACCAACACCAGCAGCGCCAGATAGCCCGCCATCAGCCCCAGGCTCCAGCTGGCATTCCAGGCCACGAGGGCGGAGCCATAGAAGCAGGCGTAGATCGCGATCCAGATCAGGGGGATCAGCCGTTCAAAGCTGAGCCAGTTCGGTCGGCGCAGCCGCAGAAACCAGCTGAATTGCTCGCGGCTCGGGTTGAGGGCAGCGGCTACGGCCACCATGGCCGCCAGGATCAGCAGGGCTGCGGCCATGGCTCAGATCGACAGCATCTTGAAGCCCAGGGCAATCAACACCGCCCCTCCCACAATCTCCAGGCGACTGCCAAAGGCGGCTGGCATGCGTTTGGCCAGCCACAGGCCCAGGTAGGTGGAAACGAAGGCGGCCATGGCGATGGCGATCGCATAGGACGCGATGGGTTTGCTCGCCAACCCCAGGGTGACGCCGACCCCCAGGGAGTCGATGCTGGTGACCGTGGAAACAAACAGGATTTTCAGAAAGCTGTGGGTCCTCGGGTCTTCCGCTTCGGTGGTGTCATCCGGGTTGTGGTGATAGGCCTCCCAGCACATGTGGGCACCGACGGACACCAGCAGGACAAAGGCCACCCAATGGTCGTAATTAACAATCAGGTCTTTGGCGATGCGACCGAGCAAGAAGCCCAGGGCGGTGGCGGCCCCTTCTGCGAAGGCTGAGCTGAATGCAAAGGAAAAGGCCCGTTGCGCTGAAAACCGCCGGAAGCCCATGGCGAAGGCTGCCGAGAAGGAATCAATGCTGAGAACCACCGCAAACAGAAGGATGTCCCAGGTCATCGTTGCGATTTGGCCATGGCGGTTTGAGCCCCAATCAGCGTAGAGGCCAGCTCCCTTAGGCCCCCCGTGCCAAGAGGGCCCGCTGCGAGGGAATGCGCAGCCGGCTGGCCCATCCCAGCCGTTCCAGCAGGCAGATGAACCGATAGGTGGGGTCGGGCAACACCACCACCCGGCCCTGGCGCAGGGTCAGCCCCTGCCGCACGGAGCCCTGGAAGGCGTGGTGCAGGTTGTGCCAACCCTCCCCGAGGGTGAGCAGGGCCACCCAGCCGTTGTTGCAGCTGGCGTCACCGGTGCTGAAGGGCTGGTCACCAGCCAGATGGGCCACGGAGTTCACGCTGGCAACGGCGTGAAACAGCAGGGTGGTGCTCAGGCAGAAGGCCCCCAGCCATTCCCAGCCGCCGATCCACCAGGACAGCCAGGCCAGCGCCAGGGGGGGCAGCACGTGCAACCGATCGATCAGCCGCAGCACCGGGTCGGCTTCGATGTCCCGCGGCAGGGCGCTGGGGTGAAACCCAGGGCTGAGCAGCCATCCCAGCTGCGAATACCAGAAGCCGTTCCAGCTGGAGGAGCTCAGCAGGGGGCTGTGGGGATCGTGACCCGTGTCCACATGGCGGTGGTGTTGAAGGTGGTGGGCTTTCCACCAACTGGGGCCCATCTGGCCGGCGGAGGCCGCCACCAGGGAGCCCAGCCACCACACCGGCCGGCTTGCCTGATAACTGCCGTGGGCAATCAGCCGGTGGTAGATCGCCGTGGTGGCCAGCATGCGCACCACGTACAGCGCCAAGCCCCAGCCCAGGGCGGCCCACCCCAGGCCCGTCATCAGCAGCAGGCCGCAGCCCAGGTGGCTGGTGAGGATGAAGACGGGCCCCAGCCCATGCAACAGGCGGCGCAGGGGGCTCGGCGGAATCAGACGGGTCAGAAGGGAGCCTGAATTGGCCAACCTACTGGGCAGGGTTGCAGCATCTGCGCTGCAGGGCTGCTGCAGATCAGCTCAGATTCCCAACACCCCACGCAGGCCGGAGACGACCTTTTTCATTTCGGCTTCACTGATCTGCCCCGCTTCGAGCAGTTGGTTGGCCAGGGCCATCTTGGCCCTGCCTTCCTGCAGTTTGAGCAGGCCGGTGCAGGTTTTCTTGAAGCCGGTACCCCCCAGCGGGATCATCAAGGCCACGCCGCCACCCAGATCGCTCTGGGTGCCGGTATCGGCGCTGTTGGAGAGCGCCAGGCTGTTGAGCTGCCGGCCGTAAAACACCAACGTGGCTGGCGATCGATCGGTGACGGAGCAGGTGCTGCCATCGTCGAGATCCAGCTCGATTTTGGGCTGGGGTGGATACACGGAAAAGGTTTCCAGCTCCAGCCGTTCGCCGGCGCTTACGGCATCACCCAGAAGCGCGAGCAGGATTCCGTAGCCAAGAGCATGGATCCACCAGCGCGACCATCGCGATCCATGCGCTCCACGGGTGGCTGGTACACGACACATGCAAAGTAAGGCGTTCGGGTTGTGACCTTGGGCTCAAAGCTGATCAGAACCTTCCTGAACTTGTTGGGTGGAATTTTGAATGCCCTCGGCACAATGCTCACCGATTCGGTGAGAATCGAACCCGGAGTTTGGTCGTCTTTGCCGGCGCCTTTGAGCCGTACGGTGAGCTCAACGGCTCCCTGTCGGCTGTGGGAGACACCCAGCTTCACTTTGACCAATCCGCCCTTGGCACTGAACTCGCGTTTGTCCAGAAAAGCGGTCTGGGCATAGGAGTGCCCAGACCACAGAACTGCTGTTAGCAGCAACAATGTGCGACCCATCAATCAAAGAGATGTGCAGGTGGCCGTTGCCTGGATCGCATACTCACCGGCAGTCAACAGACGCGTGCTGTTGTTCTGGATGATGGAGGTAGCGATGCTGCCGTCCTTGCGGATCACACCCTGGGACTCGGGGCTGGAGGCACCGGCGCTGCTGGAGTTGTTCGCCACCAGCGCGGCGAGCTCAATGCTCGGGATTGCTGCCGCAGCTCCGGTGGGAGCCGATAGCTGTAGAGCGCTCAGCTCAATTTTGGAGTTGCCGTTCGCCACATAGCTGTAGGAGCCTGTGCCGCTGAGCTTGTCGCCTTCCGCTGTCGGGGCCATGGCGATCGGGCCGCCTTGGTTGGTGATGTTGCAGAAGGTGGCGATGCTGCCGGTGGCCTTGATGTCGGCCGATGTAGCGGCGAGCATCGGAGTTGGGGCCATCAGGGCGAGGGCCAACGCGGTTCTCAGTGCCTTCATGGAAAGGTTAAAAAGGGCCTTTTCGTCCTACTGATGACAGCCTGGGCGAGGGCTAGATCTCTCTCAAAGGTGGAGATCTGCGCTTCCCGCACGGATCATTGCGGCCCTGGCGATGCAATCCCGCTGCGATGGCCCTAGTTGCGGGCGCTGAGCATCAGCGCCGCCAGCAGCACCAGCGCGAGCAGGGCCACTGAGGCTGTGTCAGCGGAGTCCATGGGCGCTGT
>BJHC01000185.1 GCA_014191535.1 Cyanobium sp.
CACCCCATCGATCTGAACGGCCACCTTGCTGAGCCGCTGCCGCCATTGCCAGGCCTCCGCCCAGCGTTCTTCGCAGCAGGCGGTGATCAATTCGTAGGCCAGAAACAGCGGCCACTCGCATTCGATGTGCTCGAACTGGGCCAGCTCCTCGCGCTCGTAATGGAGGCGGGTGTGGTCCTCCAGCACCGTCTGGTGGCCGTCGCGGCGGAAGCGCTTGTAGCCATAGGGGCCCCCCAGCTCGGCGCGGATCTTGGTGCGGGTGCGCTCCACCAGCGCCGGATCCTCCACGGCCCAGGCGGGGTAGCCGATCACGGATAAACAGGCGGCATCCACCTCCTTGCTGGCGGATTCCCGCGGGAGCAGGCCCGTGAGGGCCCGGCGCAGGCGCACGATCGCGTCGTGGGGGATGTGCAGGCTGCAGCGGCCGTCGCCGTGGGGGCCGTAGAGGTCGAGGCCTTCGAGGGCTTCGAGGGCGGCCTTCACCAGGCCAATGGAGCTGGCGTTGCGCTCCGGCAGGCCGTGGTTGCCCTTGTCGCCCCGCTCCCAGATGCCGTAGTCGCGCACCCGGTAGGCGCGGGCCACGTAATACACCAGGTTCTGGATGAAATCGCGCTCGTGGCTGGTTTGCACCACCACCAGCCCGGAGCGGGTGAGCTGCGCCAGCTGCAGCAGGAACAGGGCGGTGGCATCCAGCTGCAGGTGGCCCCAGCCGTCGTCGGGCACCACCGGTTCGCCGCTGCCGGTGTCGTATTTGGCGTGCAGGGCATCCAGCGGCTGCAGGCTGTGCTTGAAGCGCTCCACCTTGGGGGCCTGGCGGAGCATGGCGTTGAGCAGCCCGCGCATCAGCTGCAGCACCCGCTGCTCCAGCTCGAACACCCGCGTGCTGGCTCCGCTGAGGCGGCGATGGGCCAGGGCCAGGCCCCAGACGCATTGAATTGAGTAGACGCAATCGCGCACCCAGGCGTCGCCGTAGTTGCCATGCACCGTGTGGGCGGTGCTGGCGGGCAACAGGCCGGTCACGGGGTGTTGGCGCTGCAGCACCACCCGCTCGATCTGGGCATCCAGCTGCTGCAGGCGCTGCCAGGCGTCGGCGGCGCTGAGCTGCAGGGGAGCGGCCTGACCGGCGATCGGAGCGCTGCTGAGGGTCATCGGCGGGGGAGACCGCGGCGAAGCCGGGTGGTGAGCCATAGATTCTCCCGCGTGGCCCTGCGCGCAATGGCATCAATGGCGACGGACGCCACCCGCACCGGCTTTTCCGGATCCGATCAGCCCCCCTCCTGGCAGGTGACCCGCGTGCTGGGGGTGCAGGTGGCTGTGACCAGCAACGTGTTTGCCGCCGCCCTGGAGCTGCGCCAGCGCGGCGGCGGCCAGATCGTGACCCTCAACGCCGAGATGACCATGGCGGCCCGGGCCAGCCGGGAGTTGGGCTCCGCCATCGCCGACGCCGACCTGGTGATCCCCGATGGGGCTGGGGTGGTGTGGGCCCTGGGGCGCCAGGGCTACCGGGTGCGCCGCAGCCCCGGCATTGAGCTGGCCCGCCAACTGCTGGAGTACGGCGCCGCCCACGGTTGGCGCGTGGCCCTGGTGGGGGCCAGCCCGGCGGTGATGGAGCAGCTGGTGCAGCGCCTGCAGGCCGAGATCCCTGGGCTGGATTTGGCCTTCACCATCCACGGCTACCAGGATCCGCAGCAGTGGCCAGGGATCGAGCAGCAACTGCTCGCCGCTCAACTGGATCTGGTGCTGGTGGCCCTGGGGGTGCCCCGCCAGGAAACCTGGATCCAACGCCTGCACCCCGGCCAGCCGGGCCTGTGGATGGGGGTGGGTGGCAGTTTTGATGTGTGGTCGGGCGTCAAGCAACGGGCGCCGCAGTGGATGAGCCGGCTGCAGATCGAATGGCTCTATCGCCTGGTGCAGGAGCCCAGCCGCAGGCGGCGCATGTTGGCGTTGCCGGCGTTTGCCTGGGCGGTGTTGCGGCGCGGTTGAGCGGCTTGGCTCAGTGGCTGGGCTCAGTGGCAGTGGGCACAAAAAAGCGGCGGGGGTGAGCCGCCGCTGGGCTTGAACAACCTCTGGTCAGAACAACTCGTGTTCAGGCGTTCAACGGATGCGGGGAAGGCTTCAGCGGAAACCGACGGAGGCCTGCCACACAAGTGCCAGCAGCAGGAACAGCCAGGATGTCGATCAGGGGGGCGAAGGCCTGGTAGGCCTCAGGCAGCTGGGCCAGGGTCTGCAGGGCGTAGGCGGCCATCCCGGATTCGTCGTGGGCTAGAGGCGGACGCTACCACGTGTGGGCGGCCGGAGAGTCCGGTTCCCAGGGAGCGAAATCCTCTGCAAAACAGCCGTCGCGAATGGCCTGGGCCATGGCGCTGGTGAAGCGCAGCAGCTGGGTGATGTTGTGCAGGCTGAGCAGGATCTTGCCGAGCATCTCCTCGCTCTTGATCAGGTGGTGCAGGTAGGCGCGGCTGTGTTGGCTGCAGGCCGGGCAGGGGCAGCTGGGATCGAGAGGGGTGTGGTCGTGGCGGAAGCGGGCGTTTTTGAGGTTCCAGCGCTCGCCCCCCACCAGGGCGGCCCCATGGCGACCCAGGCGGGTGGGCAGCACGCAATCAAAAACATCGAAGCCGTTGGCCACCGCCACCGCCATCTCGCGCAGGGTGCCCACGCCCATCAGGTAGTGGGGCTTGTCGTCGGGCAGCAAGGGCCCGAGTTGGCGCACGATCCGGTGCATCTCCTCCGTGGGCTCCCCCACGCTCACGCCGCCCACGGCGATGCCGGGCAGCCCCATGGAGCTCACCACCCGGGCGGATTCCTCGCGCAGATGGGGGTAGCAGCCCCCCTGCACGATGCCGAATAGGGCCTGGTCGCTGCGGGTGTGGCTGCTGATGCAGCGCTCCAGCCAGGCATGGGTGCGGCGGCAGGCGGTCGCCACATCCGCTTCGCTGGCGGGGTATGGGGGGCACTGGTCGAAGGCCATGGCCACGTCTGCCCCCAGGGCCATCTGGATCGCCATTGATCGCTCGGGGGTGAGGTCGATCTGGGCGCCATCGCGGGGGGAGCGGAACACCACGCCGCGGTCGTTGATGCGGTTGATGGCCCCGAGGCTGAACACCTGGAAGCCCCCGGAATCGGTGAGCAGCGGCCCCTCCCAGGCCATGAACCGGTGCAGGCCACCGGCCTCCTGCACGATCGCTTCCCCCGGTTGCAGGTGCAGGTGGAAGGTGTTGGCCAGCACCATCTGGGCGCCGGTGTGCCGCAACTGATCGGCCGTGACCCCCTTCACCGTGGCCAGGGTGCCCACGGGCATGAACCGTGGCGTGGTGACCACTCCATGGGGGGTGTGGAAGCTGCCGCAGCGGGCCCTGGTGCGCGGGCAGCGGGCCGTGATCTCAAACGCAAACACCGGCGGGGCGGCAGGATTCGGTGATCCCATCGTTGCTGGCCGTGGCCAAGGCCCATCGCCATTGCCCCTGGCTGGCGGATCTGGCGGGTGCCTGGATCTTCTACAGCGTGTTGCCCCTGCCCCCAGGGATCACGCCGCGGCTGGAGCGCATCGCCCGTTTTGCCCCCTGGGTGGGGGCGGTGATCGGCGTGGCTGAAGCGTTGCTATGGCTGGGCTTGGCGCCGGCCGGGCCGTTGGCCCAGATCCCGTTGGTGCTGGCCCTGGGAATCGCCCTGAGCGGCGGTCTGCATCTCGACGGGGTGATGGACACC
>BJHC01000186.1 GCA_014191535.1 Cyanobium sp.
ATGCTGCCGCACCACCTCGGCATCGGCGGGTTCCATCAACCCGTACTCAAACCAGGGGATCACCTGCAGGCCGCGGCGGTGGGCGGCCTGCGTCAGGGTGCAGATGGGGTCGTGCTGGGCACCGCTCTGGCGCAGGGCCGGCTCCATGGGGGCCCAGCGGCTGCGGTGGAAGGTGGTGCCGCGGCTCCACACATTGGGGTAGAGGGTGTTGAAGCCGCTGGCGGCCAGGTCGGCCACCGCCTGCTCCAGGCGGCTGCGCTCGTAATAGAGGGGGCTGGGGCTGTTGGTGAGCCACACCCCGATGCGCCGCGGGGCTGGAACGGCCCCGCCCGCGTTGACGCCCCCCAGCAGCGTGGAGACGCCCAGGCCCACCGCAACGGCCAGGCCCCGCCAGCGGGTGGGCATCAGCGGAACATCGAGCTCACGGAGCTCTCGTCGTGGATGCGCCAGATGGCTTCCCCCAGCATGTTGGCCACGGAGAGCACCTGCAGCTGGGGGAAGCGGCGGTCGTCGCTGAGGGGGATGGAGTTGGTGACGATCACCTCCTCGAACAGCCCCGGGGCGGAGAGGCGCTCAATCGCCGGCGGGGAGAACACGGCGTGGGTGGCGCAGGCCAGCACCCGGGTGGCGCCGCGCTCCCGCAGCAACCGGGCCCCGGCGCAGATGGTGCCGCCGGTGTCGATCATGTCGTCGATCAGGATGGCGGTCTTGCCGGCCACATCACCGATCACCGTGAGGCTCTCGGCCACGTTGTGGCCGGAGCGGCGCTTGTCGATGATCGCCAGGGGGGCGTCGTTGAACTTCTTGGCGAAGGCGCGGGCCCGGGCCACACCGCCCACGTCCGGCGACACCACCACCACATCGCCGAAGTCGCGGCCGGCCAGGTAGTCCACCAGCACCGGCGATCCATAGATGTGGTCGCAGGGGATGTCGAAATAGCCCTGGATCTGGGCGGAGTGCAGGTCCATGGCCAGCACCCGGTCGACCCCGGATTTGGCCAGCAGGTTGGCCACCAGCTTGGCGGTGATCGATTCGCGGCCGGCGGTTTTGCGGTCGGCGCGGGCGTAGCCGTAGTAGGGAATTACCGCGGTGATCTGCCTGGCGGAAGCCCGTTTGCAGGCGTCCACCATGATCAGCAGCTCCATCAGGTGATCGTTCACCGGAGCGCAGGTGGGCTGGATCAGGAACACGTCGCAGCCGCGGATCGATTCCTGGATCTGGATGTAGAGCTCGCCGTCGGCAAAGCGTTTGATCACCCGCGGGCCATCGGGCACCCCCAGGTAGCCGCCGATTTCGCGGGCCAGGGCCTGGTTGGCCGTGCCGCTGAACAGCCGCAGGCGACGGGTGTCGTGGGCCGTTGGTGCCTGTTCCACCCGTTCTGCGGTCAGGAAGCTGGTCACGACGGCCGCCGGTGCAAACGGTGGAGCCCCGATCGTAGAAGCCACCTGGTCCCCGGGCCGTGAATCCGGCGGAAACATTGCCGATTGGCCGGGCTGGGGCTCCGTTGGGGCTCAGTTGGGCCAGCGCTGGGCGGCGCTGGAATCCAGCTGGCGCAGGGGGGCTGCCCCTTTGGTGGCGGGCTTCAGGGGGGGCTTGAGCGGCAGGGTGCTGAACCGCACCGGGCTGCTCTGTTGCAGGGTGGCGGCCAGCAGGCTGAGGGCTTCGCTCTGGGTGAGGTTGCTGTCCACCTGGTTCTGCAGGCGGGCCAGCAGATCCGGCAGCTGCTGCAGTTGCTGGGTTTGCCCCATCTGGCGCAGCAGGCTGTCCACCGCCATCTGCTGGCGGTCGCGCCGGCGCGGCTCGCCCTCCTGCTCGTCCTTGAAGCGCAGCAGTTGCTCCATCTGGCGGCCATCGATCACCTGCAGGCCCCCCTCCAGCTGGATGCGGTAGGGCTGCGCTTTGTCCACGTAGCGCATGCTGCGGTCGGGGGCGAGCTCCACGCGGCCGAGCCCATCCACCAGCTCCCGCAGGGCGGAGCGGGGCAGCACCAGGTAGCGGTCCGGCTGGCCCTGGGGCAGTTGCACCAGCTCCGCCACGGCCCCAGCCACCAGGGCCGGGCCACCGCGGCGGTAGAGCGACCCCAGGGCCACGGGCTGTTTGTCGCCCGGCAGCCGCACCGCCGTTTCCACCGGCAGGCTCAGCACCTGCAAGGGCCCCTGGGGGTCCACCTGCACCAGCATCAGGGCGTCGCTGTTGGCGGGGCCCGGTGGGGCCGCCTGGTTGGTGGGGGCGCCGCGCCGGTCGGCGTCGGAGCCGATCAGCAGCACCGTGATCGGGCGGTTGGGCAGATCCCCCAACGCGGCAGCGGTGGTGGTGTCCTGGTCGCGCACGGCCCGGTCACTGGGGGGCCACACCAGCCCCAGCAGGGTCATCCCCCCCAGCAGGCCCAGGCCCGCCGCCAGCAGCCGAACGGCGGCCCGACGCCGGGCACTGCGCTGCTGGGGGGAACGGCCGGCGGCCATGGCCAGGGAAGCCTGCACAACGGCCCCACTTTGTCGTAGGTCGGTGGGGTTGAGCGCCTGCGGGCGCGGGTGGCCGATAGGTTGTGACCATCCGGATCCGTCCGCCGGCCGCCGCCTTTGACCTCCGCGTCCTCCTCTTCGTCGCCAGCTGCCTCCCCCGCTGCAGCCGCCGCTGCCGCGACGGCCCCCCATGAGCGGGCCCGGCCCCTGGCCAAGGGCAGCGTCTACCCCGCCAAGGATCTCTGCAGCCAGTGCGGCCTCTGCGACAGCCGTTGGGTGGCCTACGTGAAGCAGAGCTGTGCGTTTCTGCACCAGCGCTTTGAGGCGATGGAAACGGCGGCCCATGGCCGCAGCCGCGACCTCGACAACGAGGACGAGCTCTATTTCGGCGTGCAGCAGCGCATGCTTACGGCCCGCCTGCAGCAGCCGATCGCCGGGGCCCAGTGGACCGGCATCGTGAGCCGCATCGGCGTGCGGGCCCTGGAAACGGGCCTGGTGGATGCGGTGCTGTGCGTGGGCCAGAGCGACGACGATCGCTTCACGCCGGTGCCGCGGCTGGCCCGCACCCCTGAGGAGGTGCTGAGCGCCCGGGTGAACAAACCCACCCTCTCCCCCAACCTGGAGGTGCTGGAGCAGTTGCCGGGCAGCGGCATCCGCCGGCTGCTGGCCATCGGCGTGGGCTGCCAGATCCAGGCCCTGCGGGCCGTGCAGCCCACCCTGCCCCTGGAGCAGCTCTATGTGCTGGGGCTGCCCTGTGTCGACAACGTGTCGCGCCAGGGGCTGCAGACCTTCCTGGAGAGCACGGTGAGCTCCCCGGAGACGGTGGTGCACTACGAGTTCATGCAGGACTTCCGCATCCACTTCCGCCACAGCGACGGCCGCGAGGAAACGGTGCCGTTCTTCGGCCTCGACACCCCCAAGCTCAAGGACGTGTTTGCCCCCAGCTGCCTGAGCTGCTTCGACTACACCAATGCCGGCGCCGATCTGGTGGTGGGCTACATGGGGGCGACGTTCGGCCGCCAATGGCTCACGGTGCGCAACCCCCGCGGCCAGGAGCTGCTGGATCTGGTGGAGGCGGAGCTCGACACGGCACCGGTGACCTCCCGCGGCGATCGCCGCGCCGCGGTGCAGCAGGGCATTGAGGCCTACGACAAGGCGGTGAAGCTGCCGCGCTGGGTGGCCGATCTGATCGGCTGTGTGGTGCAGCGCTTCGGCCCCCAGGG
>BJHC01000187.1 GCA_014191535.1 Cyanobium sp.
CAGTGATCTGGAGTCGCTGTTCCACGATCAGCTTGAGGCGGCGGACCTGGTGTTGCTCAGCCGTCCCGATCGCCTGCCTGCCGCCTGCGTGCAGCGGCTGCAGCACGAGCTGTCCGCCTCCCTGCGGCCGGGGGTGTCGGTGCTGCCGATGCAACGGGGAGATGTGCCCGCGGCCCTGCTGTTGGGATTGGATCGAGCGCAGCCCGAAGCCCATCACGACCACCACGGGCACGACCACGATCATCACGACCACGACCACGACCACGACCACCATCACCACCACGACCACACCCATGTGGCCATGCAGTCGGCGGTGCTGCGCTGGGGTGGCCCCTTGGAGCGCAGCGCCCTCGAGCGGGCCCTGCCCACGTTGATCGCCCAGCACCAGCTGCTGCGCCTCAAGGGGCGTGCCTGGCTGGCTGGCAAACCCCATCCGCTGCAGATCCAGGCCGTTGGCCCCCGGCTCGACTGCTGGTTCGATCCCGTGAGCCGCACCGAGGGCGATCCGGAGGAGGGTCTGCAGCTGGTGGCCCTTGGCTTGTCCGTGTCGCCCCAGGCGCTGCAGGAGCAGCTTCAACAGCTGCTGGGCGCCTAGTCGAGGGGCAGATCCCCTTTCGCACAGATGCCGTCCCAGCAGAGGGACCGTGGCTCGCGCCAGACCGGTTGTACCGGCCGCCGCCCCCCAGCCCCATCACTGACGGTGATGCTGCCGCGGCCGTCACTGCGGAACTCCAACCGTTGCGTCCCCACCTGCAGCCACCAGTGCTCCCCGAAGCGCTGGATGGTCATCGTGCAGGGGGTCCAACCCGCGGTTCCGATGCGACATTCCAGCGGCACCGTCAGGGCCGCCTGGGCTCCTGCCGCGGCCCCCTGGCACAGCAGCGCACTCAGGGCCAACCAGGGCCCGATCCGGGGGAGTGCAGGCAAGGGGAGCGGTGAACGCGTCTCCTTCCAAACTGACCAGGTCTGCGGCTGTCGTCAGCCGGCCTGCCAAGATTTAACAATCCTCGTCGATCGCAGGTGCCCGTCTACTCCGCCCGTGTGCTGGTCTCCCTGAGGCCGTCGGTGCTTGATCCGGCCGGTGAGGCCACCCGTGCCGCCGCTGCGCGCCTGGGGGTCACCGGTGTCAGCACCCTGCGGATCGGCAAGGCCGTGGAGGTGGAGTTGGAGGCGCCGGATGCCGAGGCGGCCCGCGCCCAGCTCGAGCTGCTCAGCGACCGGTTGTTGGCCAACCCCGTGATCGAGAACTGGACCCTGGAACTCAAGGGTGATGCCGCCACAGGAGCCTGAGCCATGACCCTTGGTGTGGTGGTCTTTCCTGGCTCCAATTGCGACCGGGATGTGCGCTGGGCTGCCGAAGGCTGCCTGGGCATCACGACCCGCTTCCTCTGGCATGAGGAGCGCGATCTCAGCGGTCTGGATGCGGTGGTGATCCCCGGTGGCTTCAGCTATGGCGATTACCTGCGCTGCGGTGCGATTGCCCGCTTCGCCCCGGTGCTGGAGGAGGTCAAGGCCTTCGCCAACCGGGGCGGACGGGTGTTGGGCATCTGCAACGGCTTCCAGGTGCTGACCGAGATGGGCCTGCTGCCCGGTGCCCTCACCCGCAACCAGAAGCTCCATTTCCTCTGCGAACCGGCTGAACTGGAGGTGCAACCGGGACGCTGCAGCTGGTTGCAGGGCTATGCGAGTGGTCAACGGGTGACGTTCCCGATCGCCCATGGCGAGGGGCGCTATCAGGCGGATCCGGACCTGCTGGCCCGGTTGGAACAAAACGGCCAGGTGGTGCTGCGCTACACCCGCAACCCCAACGGATCCGTCGGGGATGTGGCCGGGCTGTCCAACCCTGAGGGCACGGTGCTGGGTCTGATGCCCCACCCGGAGCGGGCCTGTGATCCGGCCACCGGCGGCGTGGATGGCCGAGCCCTGCTGGCCAGCCTGCTGGGCTGAGCGCTGCGCACAAAAAAAGGGGCCCTTGCGGGCCCCAATCTGTTGACCCTGCGTGCAGGCTCAGTTGACGGCAGCGAAGAACTCTTTGCTCTTCACCGGATCCGGGTTCATGGTCTTCTCGCCGGGGGTCCAGTTGGCCGGGCACACCTCATCGGGGTGGTTGCGGATGTGCTGGAAGGCCTGCAGCAGACGCAGGGTCTCCTCGACGCTGCGCCCCACGGGCAGGTTGTTGATGGTGGACTGCATGATCACCCCATCGGGGTCGATGATGAACAGACCACGCAGGGCCACGCCGGCGTCCTCATCGAGCACCTCGTAGGCGCGGGCGATGTCCTTTTTCAGGTCGGCCACCAGGGGGTAGGCGATGTCGCCGAGGCCGCCGTTCTTGCGGTCGGTCTGCACCCAGGCCAGGTGGGAGAACTGGCTATCCACGGACACACCCAGCACTTCACAGTTGCGGCTGGAGAACTCGCTGTAGCGGTCGGAGAAGGCGGTGATCTCCGTGGGGCACACGAAGGTGAAGTCCAGCGGATAGAAGAACAGCACCACGTACTTGCCGCGGTAGGAGGAGAGGGTGACCTCCTTGAATTCCTGGTCCACCACGGCGGTGGCGGTGAAATCAGGAGCTTGCAGACCGACGAGCCTGGACATAGTCACAGATAAGGATGATCAGGCGGCATGGTGTGGGATGAGCGCCTCCAGGCTGGGTGGACCCGCTGGATTAGGCGGACTCGGTCCGACTACCACTTAGCACTGCAACAACTTATCACGGTTCGAGGGGCGTTGGTCGCCATAGGCTGATTGAACCCGACTGTCGTCGTTCCCTATGGCCTGGGACCCGTCCCTGCTGCGCAAATACAACATCACCAGCCACTTTCGCCTGTTGAACCAGGTGCGCAGTGAGTTACGGGATCAGCCCATTCAGCGTCCCCTGTCGGGCACCCGTCCGGAGCCCACCTCCCGTCGGGGCGGCTCGACGCGCTCTGCAGACGGCGGTGCTCGGCGCCGATCCTCCTCCGGCAGGGCCTCCAGTGCCGGCGGTGGCAGTGCTTACACCCCCGTGTCGCCCGTGATCCCGCAGCCACCGGCAGCCGAGAGCAGCTTTGATCCGATCGTGTTGGTCCCCCTGCTCACCGATGCCTTTGATGGCGAGTCCTGAGCAGCCTTGACCGCCATAAAAAAGCCCCGCCGGAGCGGGGCACAGAACGATGGCTCGGGGGAGACTTGAACTCCCGACCTTGGGGTTATGAATCCCACGCTCTAACCAGCTGAGCTACCGAGCCGCGGTGGGTCGATTGTAGAGGACGACGTTCGGCGTCTTGACCGTTCGCCAGGGGCGATCAGGCCCGCGGGGGCAGGAACTGCAACGGGTTCATCGCGCCGCGTCCCGGGGGAAGAATCTCGAAGTGGAGGTGCGGGCCCGTGCTGCGGCCGGTGCTGCCCATCAACGAAATCACACTGCCCTGGTTCACCTGATCGCCAGGACGCACCAGGATTCGGCTGTTGTGGGCATAGCGGGTCAGGGATCCATCGGCGTGCCGCAGCTCCACCAGATAGCCGTAGCCGCCATCGTTCCAGCCGGCGGATTCCACCTGGCCCGAGCGGGCCGCCAGGATCGGGGTGCCCACGTTGTTGGCGATGTCGATGCCCTTGTGCATGCGACCCCAACGCCAGCCGTAACCGGAGGAAAACACCCCCTGGGTCGGCCAGATCCAGCCCGTG
>BJHC01000188.1 GCA_014191535.1 Cyanobium sp.
GTGATGGCCCTCACCGGGGTGATGCAGCGCTGGACCCAGGTGCTGCAAGCCCCCCTCGACCAGGCAGCCCTGGAACTTCAGCGGGCGGCCCTGGGGGTGTTGGAGCCACTGCCGCTGCTGGCGACCATGGCCGCGGCCTGCCTGCTCATTCAGCAGTGCCGCCGCTTCTGGCACCACCCCGACCCCGCCTGGCGGCTGGCGGCCTCCGCCATCGCCACCACCCTGGCGGTGGATGGCCTGTTTCTGGCGGCCGCCCTCTGGGCCCCCCAGCTCAGCGGCCTGATCTGAAGAACTGCAAAAGCCTGCTGGAACAGGTTGGGGCCGCAGCGATCTCACCTGTAGGTTTGCAGGGCTGCCCGGCAGCGCTGTGGTTCCCGTTCAGACGGAGTTTTCGATGAAACGGCTGGTTTCGTGGCTGATGGGTGGCGTGCTGCTGGCCGGCCTGCTGCTCAACCTGGTGTTCACGCCCACCGCCCAGGCCGCCGATCTGCGCAATGTGGCCGACGACAAGATCGCCGAGCGCGGCGACAAGATCGACCTCAACAACTGCTCCGTGCGCCGCTTCCAGGCGTTCCCCGGCATGTATCCCACCCTGGCCGGCAAGATCGTGCTGGGGGGCCCGTACACCAGCGTGGATGACCTGCTCAAGCTGGATCTGACCCCCCGCCAGAAGGAACTGGTGGAGAAGTACAAGGGCAACTTCACCGTGACCCCGCCGTCGATCGCCCTGAACGAGGGCTTCGACCGCATCAACGACGGCCAGTACCGCTGATCCCCGTCGGCACGCGGCCTAGATTCCGCCACCGGTGTCAGCCGTCGGGCCATCCCGACGGCTTTTTTGTTGCCCACCAGACCTGAGGCTCGATGCCGCAGCTCGCCGCCACCTGGGATGTGATCGTGATCGGCGGCGGCGCCGCCGGCCTGATGGCGGCCCTGGAGCTCCCGGCCGAGCTGCGCGTGTTGCTGCTCAGCAAGGAGAGCGCACCGCGCTCCGCCAGCCGCTGGGCCCAGGGGGGAATCGCGGCGGTGACCCGCCCGGAGGACAGTTTCGCCAGCCACGTGGCGGACACACTCCAGGCCGGCGCCGGCCTGTGTGACCCACCGGCGGTGGAGCTGCTGGTGCGGGAGGCCCCGGCCTGTGTGGAGCGGCTGCTGCAGCTGGGGATGGATTTCGACCGCCACGGAGCGGAGCTGAGCACCACCCTGGAGGCGGCCCACAGCCACCGCCGGGTGCTCCATGCCCAGGACCGCACCGGCGGCGCCCTGGTGGACGCCCTGGAGCGGCGCGTGCTCGAACGGCCCGGACTGTTGCGTCTGCAGGGGGCGCTAGCCCTGCAGCTGTGGATGGATGCCGGGCGCTGCCGCGGCCTGCAGGTGCTCCACAACGGGGAGCTGCGCTGGTTCACCGCCAGGGCGGTGGTACTCGCCACCGGCGGCGGCGGCCACCTGTTCGCCAACACCACCAACCCCTCCCAGGCCAGCGGCGATGGCATCGCCATGGCCTGGCGGGCCGGGGCCACCATCCGCGACCTGGAATTCGTGCAGTTCCACCCCACGGCGCTGATGCTGCCGGGGGCCCCCCACTTCCTGATTTCCGAAGCGGTGCGCGGCGAAGGGGCCCGGCTACTGGACGCGGCAGGGAGCAGCCCCGTGAGCCAGCTGCAAGGCGGCGACCTGGCGGCCCGCGATGCCGTCAGCCGGGCGCTGGTGCAGTGCATGCGGGAGCAGCAGCAACCGCACCTCTGGCTCGACCTACGTCCGGTGGGGCGGGATCGCCTGGAGCGCCAGTTCCCCACGATCCTGGGGCGCTGCCGCGAGCTGGGGCTGGACCCCACCGGCGCCCCAATTCCCGTGGCCCCGGCCGCCCACTACTGGATGGGCGGCGTGCGCACCGATCCGCAGGCGGCCACCACCGTGCCCGGCCTCTATGCGGTGGGGGAGGTGGCCAGCACCGGCGTGCATGGGGCCAACCGGCTGGCCAGCAATTCGCTGATGGAATGCCTGGTGTACGCGCGGCAGCTGCGCCACATCCAGTTGCCGGCCTGGGATGCCGCCGAGGCTGAACGAGGCAGCGGCGCCCGATCCGGAAGGCCACTGGCGGGCCCTCGGCCAGGCAGCCCCGAAGCCCTGCAGGGGAGCATTGAACAGCTGCGGCAGCTGTGCTGGCAGGTGGCCGGCGTGGAGCGCCGGGCCACTGATCTGCGCCGGGGCCTGCGGGACTGCCGGCGCCAACGCCAGGAGTTAGAGCAGCAAACCCTGCTGCAGCAGGCCGCAGGGCAGAGCCCTGGCGAGATGCACACGCTGGACGCCGATCTCAGCACCTGGCTACGCCAGGCCCACGCCCTGAACCAACGGCTGCTGGTGAGCGAACTGCTGCTGGAGGCCGCCCTGTTCCGCCAGGAGAGCCGCGGCGGCCATTACCGGCTGGATGCACCGGCGGCCCAGCCGTTCTGGCGCCGCCACACGGTTCAGCGGCGGGATCAGGGCATCGGCACCGAGCCGGTGGCAGGAGCCGGAGCCGAAGCAGACCCGGTGTAGCCGCTGAGTTCGGCCAACTTCGCCAGGGGCTTCACGCCGGAATCGAGCTTGCCGTTGATCTCCCAGGTGGGGTACCCCTCAATCTTCTTGGCGTCGCAGAGCTGCTTCTGGCTGTTGCGGCCGTCGGGGGCGCACTCGATCACCGTGAGCTTCTCGCTGGCCTGGCGACCGAACAGCTCTTGCTGCTCGTGGCAGTGCGGGCACCAGTAGGCGGTGTAGAGGCGGGCACCGGTGGCGGTGAGGTGCTCCGCCAGGGCGATGGTGGCGGCGGTGCTCTCCGCCCGCACCGGCGGGGGCACCCCCTTGCCGGTCTCCACGCTGGGTTGGCCCACGGAGGCGGCCCAGCCCAGGCCGATCATCCCCACCAGCAGGGCCGTGATCACCCCACGGAACACCAGCTGGCCGCGGTCATCCCAATCGCCTCCGATCAGGCTGAGCACCAACAACCCCAGGCTCAGGGCCGCCGAGAGGATGCAGAAGGGGCAGCAGTCGCGGATGCCGAAGGCCATCACCCCCAGCAGCACGGCGCTGAACACCGCCATGCCGGTGCTCACCAGGAACAGGCCCCACCAGCTGCGCTGGGCCAGGCCCTGGCGGGCCTCCCCCTGCAGCACCAGCGGCAACACCGCCAGCAGCAACACGGCGGAATAGGCCAGGAAGCCATAGAGCGCCAGGGGCTGCCCCAGCAGGCTGCCCCAGGCGCTGGAGAGCACCTTCTCGCAGCCGTTGCAGCCGAAGAACCCCTGGCTGCTGCAGCTCAGGGCCCCCAACAGGCCCCACTTCTTGAGGGTGATCGAGCCGGTGTCGATCACACCGATGGTGGCCAGCACGGCCATCACCACCCGCACCCAGCGTTGGCCGCCATCCCCGCGGCGACGCTGGCCGGCGAGGCGCTCGCTGAGGCGGGAGGAGGTCACGGGAGAAGGTGGTCGCTCCGCGTGATTCTGTCAGCCCCGGCCCAGGTTCGCCCCCGAGGATGCCCGTGCAGCCTGGGTCCGCTGGGTAGGGTTGTGGATTGGCCCGGGCGCGGTCCGCCGGGCACCAATCTGCGACCGCCGATGAACACCCCCAGCCCCGTGCCAGTACCCCGCAAAGCCGTGGCCTTCGCCCACCTGGGCTGCGAGAAGAACC